>WTHE01000542.1 GCA_011523315.1 Candidatus Binatota bacterium | reverse complement strand
TTTGAGGTCAAGGCCACCGGTCAACATGGCCTCGCCCTGAGGCCGGTCATGATGGGGATGCGGTTGAGCGGCTCCTCAAAGCCGACCGTCGGCAGCCCGAGCTGGCTATCCGATCGGTCGATGACGCTCACCGCTGCCGGCACCTCGGCCGGGGAGGGCGCGCTCCGGGTCGCGGTAACGACGGCGGGCTCAAGCAATGATCGTGTGAGCCAAATCCCCCTCCGCTTCCCGGACCAGCACGCGTCAAGCCGATGGATGATTGAGGGGCAGGCTTGGGAGAGAACGAGGGGGCTGGGATGATCTCCAAAGGGGCTCCGCTAGCCCTTTGGCAGGCCCAGTACCCGCTCCCCCATGATATTACGCTGGATCTCGCTCGTGCCGGCCGAGATGGTGTACTGGCGGGCGCTCAGCATCCGGTTAAACCAGCGCGGGGCGTCCGACACCACGTCCGAAGGCTGGTTCACGGTGGTGTGAACACCCAGGAGTTCGGTCGCAAACTGCGCGATCCGCACCCCCAGCTCAGACCCGCACAGCTTGAGCATCGAGCCTTCCGGTCCCGGCGGCTGACCTTTGAGCATGCGGGTGATCCCACGCAGCCGGGTGTATTTGAGGCTTTCGCTCTCGGTTTTCAATCGGACCAGCCGCTGGCGTACCCAGGCCTGCTGCCAGGCGGGCTTGCCGTCAATCGGCACCTGTTTGGCCAGAGCGACGAGGCGCATGATCTGGTCGTCATAATTGCTCACCCCGGCATACGCCCGCTCGTACATCAGAGTAGTGACGGTGACCTTCCAGCCCTCGTTCTTGTGGCCCACGAGGTTGGTCTTGGGGACTTTCACATCCTCGAAAAACACCTCGTTGAAGTGGGCGTGGCCGTTCAGCAGGACCAGGGGTCTGACGGTGATGCCCGGCGTTGTCATATCGGCCAGGATATAGCTGATGCCCCGATGCTTGGGCGCGTCGGGATCGGTCCGCACCAGCATGAAGATCCAGTCCGCGTACTGGGCTCCCGAGGTCCACACCTTCTGTCCGTTGACCACAAAATGGTCGCCCATATCAACAGCCCGGGTTTGCAGGCTGGCCAGGTCCGAGCCAGCGCCGGGTTCGGAATAGCCCTGACACCAGATCAACTCGCCGCTCAGCGTACGCCGCAGAAAACGTTCCTTCTGCTCCTGACTGCCCCACTGCATCAGGGTCGGCCCGCACAGCGAGATGCCCGAGTTGCCCGGCAGGACCGGGGCGCGGGCACGGGTGTACTCTTCCTCGAATATCACCTGTTCCATGAGCGTGGCGCCACGCCCGCCGTACTCCTGGGGCCAGGCGATGCCGACCCAGCCCGCGTCATACATCTGGCGCTGCCAGACCCGACGGCGCTCGAAGGTCTCACGGTCGGGGGCGATGCGTTCGTCCTTGGCGTCGTCAACACACAGCTCGGGCGGCAGCTTGGCGTTCAGCCACGCCCGCAGCTCGGTCCGAAACGCGTCCTGCTCGGGCGTATAGTGAAAATCCATGCGCCTCTCCTCGGAATAAAAAAATGGGGACAGAGCCCGGTGTCGGTCTCGTGGTCCCCACTTTCGCACTGAAGAATCGTGATGACCGCGAGCCTCACAAGGCGATCACGATTCCCCGTATCAGCAGATGGGACGGGCTAGGCCGAGGCGGCCATCTCGGTGTAGCCGTTCTGGTCCTTGGGCAGCTTGAACGCCGCGTCGTGTTGCAGCACCGGCAGAATCCTCTCGGCAAACAGCTGGTAGCTGCGGCGCAGTTTATCAATCGGTATGCCACCGAAGCCGAAGGTGTTGACCACATGCTCCAGGGCGACGGTCGAATGCACGTAACGGAACTTTTCCAGCACCTGATCGGCTGTGCCGGCCGCGTGCAGGCTGCGATAAAACGCCACCGCCTTGGCCTTGGCCTCTTCGTCGGCATTCAGCTTGGCGTAGGTTTTGGCCATCTTGCCGTAGAACTCGTAGCCCTTGACCTCGTTCAGTCGGCCCGAGGAGAAGCGGTAGTGGTTTTCGATGGAGTCAAACATGGCGCCCATATGCACCTGGGCCAGGTCTTCGGCCTCCTGGGCGTCGTCCGACACCAGCACGTTGAACAGGCCGATCGGGGGACGTGGCTGAAAGCCGCTGGCCAGCGCATTCTCGACGTAGCGCTGATAGTCGGCGGCCGTATCCTCCCAGCTCCGCTGGGCAATGATCAGCACTCCGAGCCCCAGCTTGGCCATGATCTCGGCCGACTCGGGGCTGACCGACGAGGCGTAAAAGCGCCGCTCCGGATGCGAGATCGGACGCGGGCGGATCTGGATTTCCGGAATCTGGTAGTACTTGCCGTCATACGAGAAGCTGTCCTGGGTCAGTCCCTTGCGCACAATCTCCGCGCACTCGACAAAACGCTCCCGCGACTCGTGCATCGGAATGCGGTAGCCCTCGTACTCGACCGTGGCCGCCCCGCGTCCAAAGCCGATAATCGTCCGCCCGTTTGACAGCACGTCGAGCAGGGCGATTTTTTCGGCCACCTCGACCGGATCGTGCCACGGCAGCACGATGACCGCCGTGCCGAGCTGGACGCGCTTGGTCCGGCCGGCAAAATAGGTCAGCATCTGGGTCGGGTCGGGCGACATCGTATAACCGGTAAAGTGGTGGTCGAGCGCCCAGATCGAGTCAAAGCCCATGTCTTCGGCCATATCGGCCAGGGCCAGTTCCTCCTGGTAGGTCTGGAAATCGGGCTTTCCGTTAAAGCTCGTCAACTGGGGTATCATGCCAACTTTCATACCGTCCTCCTTGTTTTTGCCGCCCGTGAACGTGGCGGCTACAGTGTCGGGTTACAACGTTCCACAATGATACAAACGGGAAAAAGATGCAAGCAGACACCGCCGGTGCGGACGAGGACTGGAACGCTTGCCAAACCCGCCAATCCCATGCATGGTCTTGGCTGAAGGAGGGTTTGCCGTGGAAGTTGCCTACACCCACGCTCCGGTTGCGGTCCGAGCCGATATCCAGGCCGCGCATACGACAGTCTGGCGCAAACTGGCCGAGCCCGGCACCTGGTGGACGGGCGCCGAACGGCTTGCCATTGCCGCCGAGGTGCGCAAAGCCGCCACCTGTCGCTTGTGCGCCGCGCGCAAGACCGCCCTGTCCCCGTCGGCCGTCGAGGGTGGGCATGACACGGCCGGCCGCCTGCCCGCAGCCGTGGTCGAGATGGTCCACCGCATCACCACCGACTCGGCCCGCCTGAGCAGGGAGTGGTACGAGGGCTTGGCCGCCCAGGGGCTGCCGGACACCCACTATGTCGAAGCCCTGGGTGTGCTGGTGCGCACGATCAGCATTGACACCTTCTGCCGGGCGCTCGGTATTCCGTGCCACCCCCTGCCCTCGCCTGTGGCCGGCGCGCCGTCCCGACCGACCGAGTCGCTGTCGGAGTGATGCGACGGAG
>WTHE01000031.1:1677-3435 GCA_011523315.1 Candidatus Binatota bacterium | reverse complement strand
AGAGCAACCAGGACAATTTGTTCCTGCCCAGCGAGCGCTGCTTGGACTGACAACCCTCCCCGTCGAAGAGGAAGCAGTGCTGGCCGTAGCCCGTCTTCCGGCCCTACACCGAGATCCGTTTGACCGACTCCTGATATGCCAAGCGCTGACTCACGGTTTGGTGCTCGTCAGCCCTGACCCGCTCATGCAACAGTATCCGGTCCGAACGCTGTGGTGAGCCATGATGTGGTGAGCGACGACACTGAAAGGACGATCCCTATGACACGCCGTACTGACACGGTCATTGACGCCGACGCCCATATCCTTGAGCCGCCCGACCTGTGGCAGCGCTATATCGACCCGGCCTTCCGCGACCGCCCGATCTGCATCAAAACCGACGAGCACGGTCTGGAGTATCTGGAGATCGACGGCAAAATGTCCAAGCGCAACTCCGGGGGCATGCTGTTCACCGTCGGCGGCTACGGCAAAAGTCCCCAGGAACTCATGCCCCGGCCTGACCGGACCTATGCCGACACCGCCCCGCTGGGCGCCATGGATCCCCGGGAACGCCTGACCTACATGGATCAGGAGGGCGTGGACGCCTCGGTGCTGTACCCCTCCCTGGCCCTGCTGTGGGAACCCGAGGTCTTTGACGCCGCCCTGTGCGACGCCTACTGTCGGGCCTATAACCGCTGGATCGTCGATTTCTGCGCCGACTCCGCCGACCGGCTGATCCCCATCGCCCATATCTCGCTGGGTGATGTCGAGCGGGCCGTGGCCGAGCTGGAGCGCAGCGTCAAGGCCGGCGCACGGGGCGCGTTTGTGGCGCCGCATACGATCAGCCGTATCCCCCACGGTCATCCCGACCACGATCCGTTCTGGGCCAAGGCCGCCGAACTGGGGGTGCCGATCGGCATCCACCCCACGATTGAGCCCAACCCGCCTATGGCCGCAGCCCACTTCGACGGCATGCGCGGCCAGAGCTGGTATTTTACGGTCATGTCATCCCTGGCCGTCCAGGCCGCTTTCACCACCCTGTTTCAGTACGGCACGTTTGAAAGATTTCCCGACCTGAAACTGATTGTGCTGGAGTCGAGCGGGGGCTGGATCAGCGCCTGGCTCGAGCGCATGGACGCCAAGTACGAGTCAATCGGTCGCTTCACCAGAAAGATGACCCGTCCGCCCAGCCAGCTGTTCAAAGCCCAGTGCTGGATTTCGTGCGACCCGGACGAAAAGACGGTGCCGGCCATCATCGATCTGGTTGGTGACGACCGCTTTTTCTGGGCCAGCGACTACCCCCACTCCGAGGCCAAGCCCGGCGTGATGGACGATCTGCGGGACATGGTCGGCCTGCTCAAGCCCGAGGCCAGGGCCAAGCTGCTGGGCGGCAATGTGGCCGGCTTGTACGACATTACGGGCCGGCGAACCGCAACTGAAGGATAAAAAAGAGCCGAAATAAGCAGGGAGGGGGACCACTGCAACCGAATATTGGAGCCGTCACCGTCGCCTGTCAGCTTACTCCCAGGCTTGTCTGCTGCTACGCAGCGTGGAGATGGCCAGCAGCCCTACTCGCCCGCAGGACTCACCGCCTCGTATTCTACCGGCAGAAGATTTTCTAGATTGACATGTTTGGAGGCATCCAGAATCTCGATCCCGACGATTCGGTCGCCTTCCCCCATATCCAAGACAATATTCTCGGAGAGGCGTCTATTCACCACCTGCTGCTTTTGGTCGTCGAGACGCATGTACAGCAGATCGGTCTTTGCGTTATACAGAATC
>WTHE01000031.1:0-1577 GCA_011523315.1 Candidatus Binatota bacterium | reverse complement strand
TGCGCCTTGAAGAAGCTGCCGATTTCCTCAATCGCCTGCTGCCCCTCGGGCAGGACCGCAGCGAACATGTGCCACACGTGCGGCATTTCGTCCCACACCTTGAGGGTCACGTCCACATCCGATTTGCGCGCCCGTTCGGCCAGGCGCGTGGAATCGTTCAGCAGGGTCTCGGCGTCACCGACCTGAATCAGCAGCGGCGGCAGGCCGGCCAGGTTGGCGTGCAGCGGGGCGGCCAGCGGGTTCTGAGGATCGGCGTCGCCCAGATACAGCTTGGCCATGCCCAGCAGGCCCTCTTTCTGTACGACCGGATCGGCCGCCGCCCGAGTCGTCATCGACTCGCCGGTGCCCTCCATATCGACCCAGGGCGAAATCCCGACGCCCGCCGCCGGCAAGGGCTTACCGGCATCGCGGATGGCCAGCAGGGTGGCGATGGCCAGCCCGCCGCCGGCCGAATCGCCAGCAACGGCGATGTTTGCCGGACTGATGCCCTGGTCGAGCAGCCAGCCGTAGGCGGCCACCGCATCATCGACCGGAGCCGGAAACGGATGCTCGGGAGCCAGGCGGTAGTTGAGCGACAGCACCCGCGCCCCGGCCGCCTGTGACAGGCGCGAGGTCATATCGCGATGGGAGCCGGCCGAGCCCATGACATAGCCCCCGCCGTGGACGTACAGAATGACCTTGTTCTCGTCCACCCCCTCGGCGGCGTGCCATTCGGCCGACACCCCGCCGGCCTCAACCGGCGTACACGACACGCCGGCGGGCGCCGGGGCCTCGATCATCATCGCCCGCATCTCGTTCATGTCTTTTGCCGTGGCCATCTTCTCGCCCATCTCTTTGAACATGCCCAAAACCTGTTGCAACTGTTCGCTGGCCATACCAAACCTCCTTTGTGGTATCGAACTGTAGGTTGCCTCTCACGTATTACTCAGCTTCTCCCTTGTCAACTCAACACGCCGGCCTGCGGTCTTCTTTCTTTCACTTCCCGGCCTGCTAAGATGGGCGCCCTCACAGGTCTGAGAAAAGGAGAGAGCACATGGGTTTTGCACCAGACTGCGCACGGAAAACGAACAGCACCACACGACGACCGAACCGCTTTACCTTGTTTACCTTGGCCCTGGGGCTGCTCGCCCTCAGCCTGCCTCCCCTGCCCGCGTCCGGCCAGGAGTCTGCGCCGCCGAGTCCGACGGGCGCAAACCTGGACGCGGTCGATCATGTCTTGACCACCACCCGCAGTGTCCGCCGACGGCTCGACCTCAGCCGGCCGGTCGAACCCCAGGTTATCGAGGAGGTCATTGAAATCGCCCTGCAAGCCCCGACCGGCAGCAACCGGCAGAACTGGCGCTTCATGGTCGTCACCGATCCGGCCAAGAAAAAGGCGGTTGCCGACCTGTATCGCCAGAGCTTTGAGCGCTACGCCGGTCCGCGTCCCAGCGATGCGGCGTCCACCCCCGGCGGGCGCATCGCTAGTTCGGCCTGGCACCTGTCAGACCACATGCACGAGGTCCCGGTTCTGCTGATCGCCTGTATTGAAGGCCGGCCCAGCGACCCCAGCCCAGCCGCCCAGGCCGGGCTGTACG
>WTHE01000537.1 GCA_011523315.1 Candidatus Binatota bacterium | reverse complement strand
GGATAGCTCGCCGGACTGGCATGGGCCGCCACGGCCGTAGCCTAGGCCTCAACGCCTCTGGCCACCTCGACCTGCACCGCGCAGTACTTGAACTCGGGGATCTTGCCGTAGGGGTCGAGGGCTTCGTTGGTCAGCAGGTTGGCCGCCGCCTCCTGGTAGCAGAACGGAATGAAAATCTCTTCCCGCCGCATGCTGCTGTCGGCCCGGGCGTAGGCGATCAACTCGCCGCGGCGCGAGACGACTCTGAGCAGGTCGCCCTCCGTGCCGCCGATGCCTGCCAAGTCCTCGGGATGAATATTGATGACCGGCTCAGGTTCTATCGCGTCCAACACCCGCGAGCGGCGGGTCATGGCGCCGGTATGCCAGTGTTCGAGCTGCCGGCCGGTGATCAAGACGTAGGGGAAGTCCTTGTCCGGCAGCTCGTCGGCGCTGATCAGCCGGGCCGGCACAAAGCGGCCCCGGCCGCTGGCGGTGGGAAAATCGTCCTGGAAAACGACCGGCTGGCCCGGGTCATCCTCGCTGGTGCAGGGGTAGGTGACCGAGCTGGCGCGCTCCAGACGCTGCCAGCTGATTCCGCCGATGCTGGCCATGGCCTGGCGCATCTCGACAAATACGCTCTCGACATCGGCGTAGTGCCAGTCCAGACCCAGCCGCCGGGCGATGTCCTGGATGATGTCCAAATCCTGGCGGGCGTCACCCGGCGGGTCGAGCGCCCGCCGCCCCAGCTGCACCCGGCGGTCGGTATTGGTGAACGTGCCGGTTTTCTCGGGAAAGGCCGAGGCCGGCAGCACCACGTCGGCAAAAAAGGCGGTTTCGGTCAGAAACAGGTCTTGGACCACCAGATGATCCAGCCCGGCCAGGGCTTGGCGGGCGTGGTGCAGATTGGGGTCGGACATGGCCGGATTTTCGCCCATGATGTACATGCCGTGGAGGCTGCCGTCCAGAATCGCGTTCATGATCTCGACCACCGTCAGCCCCGGTTTGTCGTCCAGCGCGGTGTGCCACAGCGCCTCGAACCGCTCGCGGGCGGCGTCGTTGTCGACCCGCTGATAGTCGGGAAAGACCATCGGAATCAAACCCGAGTCAGACGCGCCCTGCACGTTGTTCTGGCCGCGCAGCGGATGCAGGCCGGTCCCCGGCCGGCCGACCTGACCGGTCATCAGGGCCAGGGCGATCAGACACCGGGCGTTATCGGTGCCGTGAATGTGCTGTGAGATGCCCATGCCCCAGAAGATCATCGAACCCGAGGCGGTGGCGTAGCGGCGGGCCACCTCCCGAATCGTTGCCGCCTCAATGCCGCAGACGGGGGCCATCTCCTCGGGGCTGAAGCCGGCCACGTTGTGGCGAATCAACTCGAAGTCTTCAGTCCGCTGTTCGACAAACGCGGTGTTGACCAGGTCCTCTTCGATGATGGTGTAGATCATGGCGTTCAGCAGCGCCACGTCGGTATCGGGTTTGAACTGGAGGTAATAGCTGGCGTGACGGGCCAGTTCGGTGCGCCGCGGGTCCATGACAATCAGGGTTTTTCCGGCCTTGGCCGCGTTTTTCATGAAGGTGGCGGCGACCGGATGATTTTCGGGCGTATTTGAGCCGATAACGACAATCACCTCGGCCTCGGCCACATCCTCGACCTGATTGGAGACTGCGGCCGAGCCGATGCCTTCGAGCAGGGCGGCCACCGACGAGGCGTGGCACAGGCGTGTGCAGTGATCGACATTATTGGTGCCAAAGCCGGTCCGGACCAGCTTTTGAAACAGATACGCCTCTTCGTTGCTGCCTTTGGCCGAGCCAAAGCCGGCCAGAGCCTGACCGCCGTGCTGGTCGCGGATTTTTTTCAGGCCCTCGGCAGCCAGGTCGAGGGCTTCGTCCCAGTCGACCTCACGGAAGATGTCCCGCCAGCCGTCCGGGTCAAAGCTGACCTCGGCCGACTTGGGTACGCCGGGCTTGCGGATCAGGGGGGTGGTCAAACGGTGGGGGTGGTTCACATAGTCGAAGCCAAAGCGGCCTTTGACGCACAGCCGTCCGTGGTTGGCCGGTCCATCCCGGCCGGTGACGTACAGAATCCTGTTGTCCTTGACGTGGTAGGTCAGCAGACAGCCCACCCCACAGTAGGGACACACCGAGTCCACGGTCTTGTCCGGCGCGGCGAGCCCCACCTCGCCCGCCGGCATCAGCGCGCCGGTCGGGCAGGCCTGGACGCACTCGCCACAGCCGACGCACGAGCTGTGGCCCATGGGGTCGGCAATATCAAAGACAATTTCGGCCTGGCTGCCGCGCTGGGCATAGCCGATCACGTCGTTGACCTGCTCCTCGCGGCAGGCGCGCTGGCAGCGGGTACACTGGATGCAGGCGTCGAGATTGACCGCAATAGCCGGGTGGGACACGTCCTGGGCCGGCTGAGCGCGGGCCGGGAAGCGGGCTGGACCGATATCCAGTTTGTCCGCCCACAGCTCCAGCTCTGACTCGCGGGTATAGGCGGTGTCGGCCACATCGGAGCGGAGCAGTTCCAGGACCATTTTTTGCGAGTGGCGCGCCCGCTCGCTGTGACTCGACACCTGCATGCCCTCGGTCGGCGTCCGGCAGCACGACGGCGCCAGGGGTCGCTCGCCGCTGATTTCGACCACGCACGCCCGGCAGTTGCCGTCGGGCCGCAGGCCGTCGGTGTAACACAGGTGGGGAATCTCCACCCCGTGCCGCCGGGCGGCCTGGAGGATGGTTTCGCCGGGCTGGGCGTCGACGCTGCACCCGTCCAGGCTGAAGGTGGTCAGTCCGGCCTGAGAGCCGTTGGGAGATACGCCAGCCATTAGGAAAGCTCCTGTGGAAAGTATTTGATCACGCTGCGCAAAGGGTTGGGCGCGGCCTGACCCAGCCCGCAGATGGACGCGTCGCCCATGACCTGGGCGAGGTCTTCCAGCAGGCCGGTGTCCCAGCGGTCCTTAGCCATCAGCCCGGCCGCTTTTGCCGTGCCCACCCGGCACGGCGTACACTTGCCGCACGACTCGTGGGAAAAGAAGCGCATGGCGTTGAGGGCGGCGGCCTTGGCGCTGTCCTTATCCGACAGGACGATGATGGCGGCCGAGCCGATGAAACTGCCGTGGGGCTGGAGGGTGTCGAAATCGAGCGGCTCGTCGGCCAGCGAGGCGGGCAGAATGCCGCCCGACGCCCCGCCCGGAAAGTAGCCGTACAGCTCGTGGCCGGGCAGCATGCCGCCGCAGTACTCGGCGATCAGCTCACGCAGGGTGATGCCGGCCGGCGCCAGGTGGACGCCGGGCCTGCTGACCCGCCCGCTGACCGAGAAGGAGCGCAGCCCCTTGCGGCCGTTTCGCCCCTGGCCGGCAAACCAGTCCGGGCCTTTTTCGACAATCTCGCGTACCCAGAACAGCGTCTCGAAATTATGCTCCAGGGTCGGTCGTCCAAACAGCCCGACCTCGGCCACATAC
>WTHE01000155.1 GCA_011523315.1 Candidatus Binatota bacterium | reverse complement strand
GGCCACAAACAGCCAGTCGTCCTGGGCCTGAAACAGACGGTAGACCGGAATCGGCCCCAGGGGATCGAGTTGGCCGCTGAACAGGCGCAGGATGTCGGGATGGTACAGGATCGTTCCGGTGTTCATGGCAAACGCGCCGGCCAGCCACGACACTTCGAGCCGCTGGCCCAGGCCGCTGCGCTCGCGCTCGAACAGGGCGGCGGCAATAGACCCGCTCGCCACAAACGCCGCGCCATAGCTGGCAATCGGAATGACCAGGTAGACGCCCCCGGCCCGGTGCGACCACTGGCTGCCCAGCAGTCCGCTCAGCGCGGCGACCAGGCTGTCGTCCGCAAAGCGCGTGGCGTGCGGGCCGGTCGTGCCAAAGGCCGGCAGGTGGCAGCCGACCAGACCCGGATTGTTGTCGGCCAGACTGTCGTAGCCCAGCCGCGCTTCGTCCTCACTGCCCGGCTGAAAATCAGTCAGGACAACATCCGCCCCGGCCACCAGCCGTCGGATAAGGTCTAGCCCCTCGGTCGTGGCCGCATCGGCCACCACGCTCTGTTTGCTACGGTTCCACACGTGAAAACCGGGCGTACCGCGCGCCGCATCGCCCTGGGGCGGCTCGACCTTGACCACCTGCGCGCCTTGCTCGGCGAGCAACATCCCGGTATACGGACCAGCAATGCCTTGTGTCAGATCAATGACCCGGATGCCATCCAGTGCGCCAGCCATGGTGTCCTCCTGGAATGTGGTTCAGCCTGAGCTGATGGATGAAGAAGAGAGGCTGAACCACACTGTCAACCCCCAACGTCGTCTGAGGGTGTACTATGCTGTCTCCTGTTGAAAAACTCAACCAAGCCCTGCGTGACAACCGGCCCGAGGACTACCTCTCGACCCTGCACCGCGAACTCGGCCTGCGGGCTGTGGCCTTTCGCCCCGGCGAATCCGTCTGGGAGTGGGAGGCGAGCCAGGAGCGTGTGCTCAACCCGTTTGGCTATGTCGCGGGCGGTTACCTGGCCGTGTTCGCCGACGAACTCATGGCCAGCGCAATCGGCTCGGTGCTGGACACGGGCGAGCTGGCCACCACCGCCGAACTCAAGATCAGCTTCCTGAAGCCGGTGGCCAAGGGCCTGCTGCGGGGCCAGGGCAAGGTGTTACGCAAGGGCCGGCGGGTGGCCTTTGTGGAAGCCCGGATCACCAACGCCAAAGACGATCTGGTCGGCTTGGTGACCAGCACCTGGACAGTGGTGGCGAGTTAGCAGGGACGCCCGGCTGGTCGCCCTGATACCGAAGGCTGTACGGGAACGGTCGAACGCTACCTGGCCTATGCCGATTCCGAAGCCTAGATATCAGCCAGGCTTCTCATCGCTCGATTTCAGCGATGATTTTGGTTGGGTTCTCAATGTCGAATTCTCTGACGGTAGGGAACTGTCAGTGGTCATGCTATTAGACAAGCTCGTAGACTTTTGGAAAGAGCAAGATCGGCTCGGGACTTTGGAATCAGGATACTATCTGCCCCATTCTCCCGCTTTTCCAAGATTAACATAAAGGAACGTTATCAGACACAGCGGTCCGCTCGGCCGCGACCGAGTGTAGGAAAATCAGGAACTTACGGGCTGAGACCGGCCAAGATCGACTGAAGAATTTTAGGCAAAAGGCGTGCCTAGCCGAAGAATGTTCAGCTGAGGATGTGGGGAGGTGGACTGCGCCGATTTCGAGCCTCACTGACTATCCTTGTCAGCAGGCAACGGAAAACCGATGGGATTCTCGTCGATCAACTCCATTACATAACGAATAGGGATTGCAGCGACGATTCCAGGGTTTTCTCGTATGTAGCCAATCGGTTCGCCCGTAGAATCAGTGACAGGCTTACCCTCACGATTAACAAGCGGCTCCCATAATGGTGGAAATTCTGGTGGTAGTTTTGGCGCATAGGGGTAGTGGGATACGACACCCGCCACATGCAAGCGGTTTCCGGGCTGTCCCCCAGGGGAAAATACTACTGGTCCGCCGCTGAATCCTGGGTTGTTGTGCCCATCCAAGTATAAAGTGGGCATGTCTCCTATGCCCAGCCTACTAATGATTCCAGCTTTCACCAACGGCAACGGAAAGCCACGATTGATCTCCTCACCTCCTCCTTCCCAGCCGAATGGGAATCCAAGAAAGGAAGCCGACTGCCCGAGCTGAAGACCTTCGTCTGATGCAATGAGCAGGAATTGTGGAGCCAATTGAATCGAACAAGCAAGAACAGCAACATCAATCTTCTCTTTCCCGATTCCGACAATTTTGACAGGAAGGTCCTTCCATTTTCCTTCGTGCTGAATCTTGATCACGTTGCCTGATTTAATCCCCTTTGCTACATGGCGAGCCGTAACAAGATATTGCTTGGATGCATGGTCAATGGCAAATGCTGTCCCGGTAGATTGACCCCATGCTATGAGAAACGTTCGTTGAAGGACATTCGAGGTGATCACCGTGGCTTCAGCTCCTTGTGAGAAAGGGAAAAGCGCGACGAGGATCAAGAAAAGACGTGGCAGCATATGCATTCTCGTTTTATAACACAGGACAACAGAACGGATAGCAGCAAATCCCGTAAACCCCTATTCTTTCGTGAGGACCAAGAGATATAGGATGGGCTGTTTGAGGGCCGTACAGGCGATCCTGGGGCGCCATTTTTGGATAATACACAACACGAGCAGAAGATATGAGGCGCTGAACGCGAAATGCTGGCAGCAGGCGTGGCGGGCGTGTTTTGAGACGGCTGGCTATCGCTGCCAGACCCCGGGCTGCGGTCGAGCTGGGCGGCTCGAAGCGCACCGCAAAATTTCGCTCGACCGGGGCGGCGCTCCTGACGATCTGAGCAGTCTGAGCCGAGGCCGCAAGACGGCCGTCTTAGTCCGCAAACCGGGGCATGACTTTCTCGGCGAACAGTTCGAGCGAGGTCATGATCTGGTCGCGGTCATGAATGCCCTGTGGCAGCAGGAAGAAACACTCTTTGATCGGAATCTTGCTGCTGGCCTCTTCCAGCCGCCGACACAGGGCGTCCGGGTCGCCGACCAGCAGCTCGGGGTGACCCTGGCCGAAGGGCAGAAACCATTTATCCCACATCCACAGCGGGTCCTCGAGCCAGTCCTGGGCGACCGCCCGGTCTTTGTGGCAGATCAGCATGCCGCCCCAGGCCGCCTCGTCGCCCGGTTCGATACTGCGCCCGTGTTTGAGCGCCTCGTCGTGATAGCCCGACCACAGGCGCTTGCAGAAGTCGAGGTCCGAGGCCAGCACGATCGGCTTACCGCCGTATTTGGCCCAGAACAGCGCGGTCCGCATGCTGTGGGTGAAGCCGCCGTACAGCGGCGGGTGGGGCTGCTGGTAGGGTTTGGGGGCGATGCCGATCTCGCGAATCCGCATGTCGGCATCAACCCCCTGGCCGTACTCGGTGTAGGACGACTGGGGGTGGGGGTTGACGAAG
>WTHE01000176.1 GCA_011523315.1 Candidatus Binatota bacterium | reverse complement strand
GGATCGAGGCCCTCGATCCGGCTCAGACCGATGATTTTTACACCACCTATGGCCCGGTGGCGCTGGTGGGTCGCAAGTTCGTCTATGAGGGCGCGTCTGGATTAGACGAGCCGGAAAACCTCGGACCGGGCCAGATCCGTTGGGCCGGCTTTACCGACTCCTACTTTCTGGCCGCCATGATGCCTCCACCCGGAGATCATTACCGCTCGACGTTCAGGCTGGTGAATAATACGGCGCGGACCAGCCTGATCCTGCCCTGGACCGGGGAGAGCATCACCTATACCCTGTACGTCGGTCCCAAAGAAACGCAGGCGCTCAACGCCGTTGATCCGGTCTTCGACCGGGCGATTGATTTTGGCTGGTTCCATTTCATCGCCCGTCCGCTCATCTCCCTGCTGCGCCTGTCGCACGGCCTGACCGGCAATTACGGGCTCGACATCATTCTGCTGACCGTCCTGGTCAAACTCCTCTTTTTTCCCCTCAGCAATAAGAGCTTTCAGTCCATGGCGGCCATGAAAAAGCTGCAACCCCAGATGGAGCGGCTCCGCGAGCGCTATAAGGACGACCGTCAGAAGCTCAACCAGGAAACGATGGAGCTGTACAAGCGCAACAAGGTCAATCCCCTGGGCGGCTGTCTGCCCATGTTGGTCCAGTTTCCGGTCTTTATCGGCCTGTACCAGGGCTTGATGTACGCCATTGAGCTGCGTCAGGCGCCGTTTTTCGGCTGGATCAGCGACCTGTCCAGCCCCGACCGACTCGGCAGCCTGGCGATCCCCTTTGTCGATCCTCCTGGCCTGCCCATCCTGACCCTGTTCATGGGCGGATCGATGCTGCTGCAACAGTGGATGATGCCCATGACAACCGGAGATCCGCTTCAGCAGAAAATGATGATGCTGATGCCGGTGATCTTCACCGTGATGTTTGTGAATTTTCCTTCTGGACTGGTGCTGTACTGGTTGGTGAATAATGTGCTGAGTATCACCCAGCAGTACTGGTATAACACTCAGCACGCCTCGTCGTAGGGATGCAGTCCCTAAAGTGGGAAAGGAAGAAGCCGGTATGAATGCGGTAGAAGCTGAAGGACGGACGGTTGAGGAAGCCGTTGCCGTTGCGCTCAGGCAGCTCGGCGTGGAGCGGGAGCAGGCCGAGATTGAGGTGATGTCACAATCGACCAAGGGCTTTCTCGGTATTGGTGGCAGACGGGCCCGAGTCCGGGCCAGCCTGCGCAGCCCGGCCGAGGTCGCGCCCAAGCCGGCACCCGCCTCTGGCGGCCGGCGCCAGAAGCCCCGACAAGAGCCCCGCAGGGAGGCTCGGCAAGAACCCCGGCAAGAACCCCGAGCCGACCGCCGACAAGATTCCCGACAAGACGACCCCTATGTCCCGTCAGGTCGCACGGTGACCGCCCCTCCCCAGGCTGTGCGAGAGGCGAACCACGACCTCGCTCCGACTGCGGCTCCGTCGCCCGAGCTGGTCGAACGCGCCAGCCGGTTGCTCCAGGAGATCCTGGCCCAGATGGGCATACAGACGGACGTGTCGTCCACCGTCCACGACAGCGAAGTGGTGCTCAGCTTCGAGGATGTCACCGACGGGCTGCTGATCGGACGCAAGGGTCAGACGCTCGACGCCCTGGAGTACCTGATGAATCGTATTATCGCCAGAAATGACGACAACGAGACCCATCTGCTGCTCGACGCGGCCGGCTACCGCGACCGGCGCCGCCAGAATTTGGAGAGTCTGGCCATGCGCCTCGGCGAGCGGGCCAAGCGGCGGCGCCGGCCGGTTACCCTGAGTCCGCTCAATCCGCGCGACCGGCGTATCATCCATCTGGTGCTGGAGGACGACCCGCTGGTGACCACGAAAAGCCTGGGCCGGGGCTACCTGCGGCGGCTCAGCATCGTGCCGGAAGAGGCTGCGCGCCGTGACCGCGGCCGGCAGCGCGCGTCGGCCGAGTAAAGTGAGTGTACGAACACGATACGATAGCGGCGATTGCCACGCCGGCCGGTTCGGGGGGCGTGGCCATTGTCCGTATCAGCGGCGAGCGGGCTGAACCTGTTGTCCGGGCGGTGTTTCAGCCCGACCAGCCCTGGGAACGCCTCCACTCCCACCACCTGTATCTGGGGCGGGTGACCGATCCACGGACAGACCAGACCCTTGACCAGGCGCTGCTGGCGCTGATGCGTGCCCCCCACAGTTATACCGGCGAGGATGTGGCCGAAATCCAGTGCCACGGCGGCAGTTTTCTGGCCCGGCGAATTCTGGAAACCGTGCTCACGCACGGGGCACGGCTGGCCCTGCCGGGCGAGTTTACCCGGCGCGCCTTTCTGAACGGTCGGCTCGACCTGTCACAGGCCGAGGCGGTGCTTGACCTGATCCAGGCCAAGAGTGCGGGCGGCCTGCGTCTGGCCTGGGAGCAGGTGTCGGGTCGTCTGTCCGAGCAGTGCGGACGGCTGTGTGAGCGACTGCTCGGCCTGACCGCCCACCTCGAGGCCTTCCTGGATTTCCCGGACGAGGATATTCCGGCTCGCACCCAGGCTGAGATCGGCCGCGACCTGTCCGAGCTGATTGAGGCGGTCGGCCGCCTCCACGCCAGCTTCGCCCAGGGCAAGGTCTATCGAGACGGACTGCGGACGGTCATCGTCGGCAAGCCGAACGTCGGCAAGTCGAGTTTGTTGAACGCCCTGACCGGGACGGACCGGGCGATTGTCACCCCGGTGCCGGGCACGACGCGCGATACGCTGGAGGAGGCAGTCACTGTTGGTGATATTCCTTTGGTCGTCTGGGATACGGCCGGCCTGCGCGCCAGCCGCGACGAGGTGGAGCAGCGGGGCATTGAGCGCACCCGGGCCGGGATTGAGCAGGCCGAGCTAGTGCTGGCCGTGTTTGACGCCAGCCGCCCCTTGGACGCCGAAGACAAAGCTGTTTGTGAATACATCGACGGCAAACAGGTGGTCCCCATTCTCAATAAGATCGACCTGCCGGTCGCGATAACTGCGGACGAGCTTGAGGCCCGGCTGCGGGTCGGCCCGCCGGTCGCCATCTCGGCCCAAAACGGGACCGGCCTTGAAGGTCTGACCGACCGCATCACCGGCCTGGTCTTCGGCCTTGGTCCGGCCGGGCAGAAGGGCTCGGCCCGGCCCGTCGAGCCGGCTGAGAACGGATGTGGTCTGCTTGTCACCCGTCTCCGCCACCGGGACGCGTTGATAAAGGCCGAGCAGTGTCTGACAAGCGCGTGTGCCAGCCTTCGCAGCGGCCTGCCGCTCGACCTCGTAGCGGTGGACCTGCGGGCGGCGCTGGATCAGATTGGAGAAATCACCGGTCAGGTGAGCAGTGAGGATATCCTGGACCGCATCTTTGGTGAATTCTGTATTGGAAAGTAGCGCGGAAACACCCTGAACGAGGAGTTCCCATGGACTATGACGTTATCGTTGTTGGGGCTGGCCACGCCGGGA
>WTHE01000107.1 GCA_011523315.1 Candidatus Binatota bacterium | reverse complement strand
TTCGAATCCACACCCGGGCGCGCTTCAGGTTCAGGTCCTGGCGCCGCATGCGGACGGCTTCGCTGACGCGCAGGCCGTGGCGAAACATCATGAGCAGGAGCACGTAATCCCGGATACCGTGGCGGCCCTTCTTGCTTGCTTCAAGCAGCCCGTCCATTTCGCTGTCGCTCAGGAAGTTGCGAGCGCGTTCGTGCCCGTCCGTCAGCCGGACATCTTCACTTTTTACATTTCGCCGGTTGGACATGATGTCTCGCCCCCTCTCGGGACCGCACTGTGACTCATCCTGCCACGCAGCACTCTTTACATAAGGCGTGTTACGTAAAGAGACCCGAAGGCAGCGTATCAGGCGGCCGCCGGCCATTCAATGGGCAGGCGTTCTTCCATGTCCAGGTCAAAGAGGCCGTAGGGGTTGATGTGGTGATAGACCAGCGCCGACAGGGCGCGGAAGTCTTCCGGTGCCATCTTGTCGAAGTAGGACGGTGATGCCAGCACCTGCTGGATCATCAGCGTGTTGATGTATACCAGACAGGCCTGCAGGAGGTGCAGCGACAGCACCGCGATCTCCTGGTCCTCCAGGCGGTTCGTGGCGATCTCGCCCCCCTTGCCGTAGAAGATGAAGCCGTTGGCGCTGTTCCAGTTCTCGACGACATTGAGTCCTTCGTGGATGGCCTGTCTGAGGGCCTCCGACTCCAGGTAGCGGCACAGAAAGATGGTCTTGACCGCCTTGCCCAGCTCGGCCAGGGCCCGGTACGTGGGGTGCTTGAGGTTATTGCGGGTAAAGCGGCGCAAAATGGCCTCAGGCTCGGCGGTCCCAAGGCGCAGCGCCGTGGCGAACTTGACCATTTCATCGTACTGCTGACGGATCAGCTCCCACTGGATCGGGCGCGTCAGGACGGGCTGCAGGTTCGCGTAGTCGCCGGCGCGGCCGCGGACCGGCCGGTAAAGCTTCTGGGAGGCGATGGCCTTGAGCCGCGGCAGAAGGTCAAAACCCAGGAGGTGGCAGAAGGCGAAACCGACCTCGCTCTGGCCGTGGCTGTCGACGTACTGCTCCTCCACTTTCATCTCGGTGCAGTGACGCAGGACACCCTCGATCATCGAGGCAACTTCGGAGGCCGAACAGCGCTTGAGCTGCGAGTAGATGCAGGCGGCTTTCTTCTCGACGTGCCAGTAGATCATGACCCCTCGGCCGCCATGGCGAATGTGCCACTCGGTCATCAGGTTCTGGTCCCAGGCGCCGAACTTCTTGCTGTCGGCCGCACACGCCGTGGTGCCCTCGCCCCAGACGTGGCTCAGGCGCGACGCCAGCGTGGCGTTCACCACGCGCCGGATGGCTTCGCGCAAGGCATCCTTTTCGATAAAGCGGTGCCGCGTGTAAAGGAGTTCCCGGTAGGTAAGGCCGCCGCGGCCTGGCACCATGCGTTTGAGGCCCATGTTGGTTCCGAGACCGTAGAGGCACAACAGGAGACGGTATTGCAGATCCTCACGGCTGAGGACTTCCCGCGTTCCCAGGCTCTTGAACGCCCCTGTGAAGCCCACCCTGAAATCGGTTTCCTTGAGCACGTCGAGCAGGCTGGTCATGGACCAGCGGCGTTCCATCTCGGCCTTCAGGCGCTGCAGCTGCGCGGGCTCCGCCTGGGCTTCGAGCGGGGTCACGACAAGGCGGTTCTTGCCGTGGGCCCGAAGGCGGACCTTCGGGTTGTCCGGCAGGCTGACATCCAGCCGGCTCAGCGCCTGCGCCATCGTCTGTTGCACGCCGCCGATGAACTGGCCTGCATCCATGGGCTGCTTCAGGGCTGCGTAATAGGCGCCTCGCCTGGCGCTGAAATCCGACGGCAGATCGTCGTCCGGGTGACGGAAGCGATCGGCCCCCTCGACCCAGATCTCCTTGCACCTGAGGCGGTCGCGAAGCGCCTGAAGCACGCAGATCTCATAGTTGATGCGGTTGATGCGCTGGGTCCCGCGGGGCGTCTCTTCGATGAGAATCTCCTGCATCTGGGGACGAACTACGTCGTCGATCGGCACCTCGTCGCAGGAAACGAACTGCTGCCGGCTGTGGCGGTGGGCCTGAAGCCAGGCCAAGGCCTCGGTGACGGGCCGATGCGCCACGTTGTCGGAGCGAAACGTCAGCGTCTCCAGCAGCAGGGGCAGCATCTGGCGGTAATGATGGCTGTAGGAGCTGCGAAGCACGGTGTGGACGCGCCGCTTATACGTCGGACCCTTGGCGTGGTATTCCCTGGCGAGGGCCTGCAGGATGCGTTCGTCGACGACCGGGAAGAGCACCTCGCTGACCACCCCGTGCGGCTGATTCACGGCGGCCTCGGCAAGGCGGAACAAGATCAGGGTCTTGCCATGGACCTCCTCGAGGCCGTCGATGATCTCCGTTACCACCCTGCGCTCGGCGTTGGCCGAAACGCGATGGACGATCTGAATCAGCAACTCGATCAAGCCATCGATGATGGCCCGGCGCCGCTGCCAGCAAAAGGCGGCGAGAAGCGTGTGGCGTATGGGCTCGGGATGGCGACGCAACTGGTCGATCGATTCGGTGGATACCCGCAGGCGGTAACGTTCCAGAATCTTTGGTGGCACCCCGCTGAACAGGTCGTCCGGCAGCTGCACGTCGCCTATGCGCCCGAGCTTGGCGATCTCTTCGCGCAGACTGGCGAGGCCTGCGCGACGCGGGTCGGCCTTGAGCCGGCTGAGGGCAACGTGGTCCGACAACCCCTCGCCTTGGGCTCCTGGACCCTCGACCGGGGAAGAATCCAGCAAGGCATCAAGCCGCTGTCTGGTAGAACCCGGGAGCTGGCCGTGCATGGCGGCAAAGAAGGCTGTCTCGAAATTACGGACTGCCGCACCGACGACCCGATCGATGCGATCACTGCTCGGCGGTTCGATCCGGTGCTCGCGACACCAATCGAGCGCGGCCGACCTCAGATGGCGCGGGTCCTGATCCTCCGGCACGACCTCCTGGCTGAGCCAGAATCGGATGGGCTCCATGTCATCGACGGTCGCTTGCCGGAAGCCGAGGAAGGCGCGAAGCTGTTCGCGGTCGCGGCTGCCACTGCGGCCTTTGAGCGGGTAGTCGAACCAGACGGCGGGCAGCACCTCAACCTGCTCGGCTACGTAACCCACAGCAGGCATCGGCACTTCTTTGTGGTAGTGAGGGAACCGGCCTTCGACCTGGAAAAACTTCAGCAGCACGGCAAGTCCCAATCGGCCCTGCTGTGTGCGCTGATCCGAAAGCTGCTTCTCGTCGTCACTCAGGGTCCAGGACTCGGCAAGTTCACTGTCGCTCCAGCATTGTTTCATCCGTCTCTGCCTCCGAAAAGGGGTTCAGAATCGAGTCGGATGAACTATAGCGGGAGTGAATTTGGCACTCAGTGACAGCTATGTTGTAACTGGGCCTACGTGGCGCTGAATTCGGAGCCGACCGCTACCACGACCGTGATGTACGAGAGC
>WTHE01000095.1 GCA_011523315.1 Candidatus Binatota bacterium | reverse complement strand
TAGTAGAAGCCGCCGTTGTAGCCATACGGTGAGACGACCGGGTATTTCATGCCGTGGCGGCCGGCATACTTGTTTCTGGTCGGATACGTGTCGAGCAGGTTCTGGGCGCCACACGCCAGGGTCACGCCGCCGAGCGCGCCGCTGAAGAAGGTATATGACGCTTCCAGGTCGAGCAGAGCGCGGGCGTGGGCGTGGACGGGGTTTGTGGCCCTGAAGATCGGAAAATCCTTGAAATCGTCATGGTAGTGGAGCCGGGTGAGCAGCCGCCACGGTCCCCAGCTATGGTCTGCGCTCAGCGTGAAGCGGAACTCCGGGGAGGTGTTCTCAATCTGGGCGGCCCGCAGGTCATTGGTGATTCTGGGGTTGCGTTTATCGACCTCGGTGGTGTTCCAGTTGCCGGCAAAGGTGAACAGGGTCGAGCCGGCCCGGCCGCCGAACCACTCCAGGGGGTAGGTCGCCACGACATCCAGCCCCTGGGTTGTGGTGCTGAAGTCGTTGTTGAAGTAGCTGACCTGGCCGCCCACAATGTCGATGCCGACGGCGGCCAAGGCGGCTCTGTCGGCCTCGGTGAGGAGGAAATTCTGGCTCAGCATGATCCGCCGGCGAACCTCCATGTTGTAGTAATCGGCGGTGACGGACAGGTCGCCGAGCGTGAGAATCGCGCCGACGCTGAAGCTGGTTGAGTGTTCGGGGCCGAGCGGCTTGCCGCCCTTCTGTTGGGCAATCGGGTCGTTGCCCGACAGCACGTAGGTCAGGTTCAGCTCGCCGGTTTCGGCGTTGAGACTTGAGGTGATGTTCCGATAGTTGGCCTGCCCGACGGTTGGCGCCCGAAAGTTGGTCCCGATGGAGCCGCGCAGCGCGACCTCCCCCCATCCCCCCCCTGTGAGGATGGGGGGGGACCAGCGGGCGGCCAGCTTGCCATTGAGCGACTCACCGACGCCGGCATGGTGCTCAAACCGACCTGCGGCGGTGAGCAACACATCGGTCACGACATCGGCCTCCAGGTCGAGATAGGCGCCAAAACTGTCCCGGCTGGCCTCGGTCGCCTCTTCGGGCGAGGTGCCTGGGTAGCCGGAGACCGCGACCGCCAGGCCCTGCCGGGCCAGCACCTCGTCACGGAAATAGGAGTTCGGCTCCCCGGTTCCGCTCTCAAAGGTTTCTTGACGGTACTCCAGGCCGATGGCGACGTTCAGCGGAGAGGCGAACAGGCCGAGGTCGAACGGCCGGGACAGGTCCAGGTTGAAAATCTTGTCCCGCTCCTCGTACCTGCGGGTTCGGTAGCGGGTCGGAATCGCGGCCCTGAAGCGGATCAGATTCGGATTGACGCTGTTCCTGAGGTGGGTGTCCATGCGGTTCTGACCGAAGCCGGCGCTCAGGTCGTAGTGCCAGCCGTCCAGCAAAAGAGTAAACGTGCTGCGCAGCTCCCCCCGCAGACCGAAGACGAGGCTCCAGTCGTTGACCACGCCCCGGAACCGGGGGGTGAAGCCGCCCGGGAATGCCTGGGCCAGGGCGTAGCAGTTGTCCCGGCCTGTCAGCGGGGCCAGGGCGGCCGGACCCTGCTCAACATAAGCGCCGGCCGTGATCGTTGGGCAGTCGGCGGAGCGCCCGTCCGCAGACAGGTCGGCGACCAGCAGCTCGTCGCCCTGGGCGAATACGCCAGGAAAACTGGCCGGATTGCGCCAGTAGAAGGTGTCTTCAATCTCGCGCTCGGCGTAGTTGCCGAAGGCGTACAGCTGATGGTCGGTACCGAGGTCAAGGCCGAGGTTACCGAAGAATTTATAGTCGTAGGTCACGTCCGGCGCACCCCAGGGCTGGGCTGCGGATCTGCGGATAAAGGCGTTGCCGTTCTCAATCATGCGCCGGGCGTCGTCGCGCTGCACACTGCGGTTGGTCGAATCCGCGTTGGTGAACTCGAAGCTGAAGTTGGCAAACCCAGCCTCGGTCAGCGGCAGGCCGATGTTGGCCGCGACATTCAGCCGGTCGCCGTCGCCGTGGTAGTACTGGCCCAGGTTGGTCTCCAGGCTGCCGCCCTCGGGCGCGTCGCGCAGGACGAAATTCAGCACCCCGGCCACCGCGTCGGACCCATACTGGGCGCCGGCCCCGTCGCGCAGGATTTCCACCCGCTTGAGGGCGATGGACGGGATGGAGGCGATATCCGTCCCGTGCGAACCGCTGGCCAGGCCGTAGCTCCAGCGGGTAATCGCCGAGGAGCGGTGGCGGCGTTTGCCGTTGACCAGGACCAGGGTCGAGTCCGGCGGCAGGCCGCGCAGCTTGGCCGGGCGGACCAGGGCGGCCTCGACACCGATGCCGTACTGAAAGACCTTGTAGGACGGGACGGTCGCCGACAGCAGGTCGTTCATGTCCGTGGTGCCGTAGGGCTTGAGACTGTCGCCATCGATGACGTCCACCGGCACGGGCGAATCCGCGGCCGAGCGGCCCGCCGACCGGGAGCCCACTACCCGGATTTCTTCGAGGCCGACGATCCTGTCTGGCTGGACGTCCTGCTGCGCTCCGGCCGGGGCTGAGATCAGCCAGACCAGCAGTGGCGCCAGCAGACGCCCGAACTCTCTCATACACTCCCCTCGCCCGTGCCGCGTGTCAGAAGGAATACGACGCCCGGAAGTAGTAGAAGCCGCCGTTGTAGCCATACGGCGAGGCGACCGGGTACTTCTGGCCGGCGTCATACTCATTGCGATGCACCCGGCTGACCTTGGTCGGATAAGTGTCGAACAGGTTGTCCACTCCGGCGGCCACGATCAACCCGAAATCGAACAGGTATGACACTTCCAGGTCGAGCAACGCACGGGCGCGGGCATAGATGGGTGGGTTGATCTTATAGTCTTGATACGGCTCGGTGAAACCGTCGTAGTAATGCAGCCGGGAAAGGAAACGCCACGATCCCCAGGCGTGGTCCGCCATCAGTGAGAAGCGAAACTCCGGCTCGATATCTTCGACCTGCACTTTGCGTACCGAGTTGATGACCTGCGAGTTGATGGAATCGAGATTGAGGTTGGTGTCGTTCCAGTTACCGGCGAATGTCAACAGAGTCGTACCGATGCTGCCGCCGAACAAATCCAGGGAGTAGGTCGCCACGAGATCAATGCCTTGGGTGTAGGATTCAAAGGCATTGGTGAAAAACCGCACGCTTCTCACGCGACTCGCATCGACGCCTGCACTGGCCAGGGCGGCGACATCTTCAGGGGTGATAGCCTGGGCGCTGGTCAGCCCAATCCGGTTTCTGACTTCTATGTTGTAGTAGTCCAGGGTGACGGTCAGGGCATCGAGGGTCAGCACCGTCCCAACCGAAAAAGACATGGAGGTTTCCGGGGTCAGCGGTGTGGCTCCTTTCTGAAGCGCAATCGGGTGGGTGCCTGGAAGCGTTGGTGTTTCGACGAGTTGGTTTGTTTCGGGATCAAAGTTGTAGGTCGTATCCCGGTAGTTCGCCTGTCCCACGGTCGGCG
>WTHE01000157.1 GCA_011523315.1 Candidatus Binatota bacterium | reverse complement strand
GCCGAGCGTCAGGCGCTGCTACGATTTCGGACGCATGGTCGGCGACGCGATTCGGGACTGGGACAGCCCCCGCCGGGTTGCCCTGCTCGGCACGGGCGGCCTGTCGCACGCCGTCGGCACCCCGGATATGGGCATTGTTGACGAGGAGTTTGATACCCGGCTGCTCGACATGCTGTGCGACAACAGCCCGGCGCTGTGCGACATCACCGACGCCGAGATGGACGCCCGAGGCAACGGGACACACGAGATCCGCAACTGGATTGCCATTGCCGGCGCGGTCAACGGGGCCAAGGGCGAGGTCCTCATGTACGAAAACGCCATGGGCTGCGGCTCGGGCATGATGCGCTATCATCTGGCCTGAGGAGGTCTGTCATGCCGCCACCCTATCGCGCCGAGAACATCGGCTCGCTGCTGCGTCCGGCCTCTCTCCTCCAGGCCCGCCAGGACTGGCAGCAGGGCCGACTGTCGCTGCCGGACTTCAAACGCGTCGAAGACCGGGCGGTCAACGAAGCCATCGCCCTCCAGGAGGCGGTCGGCCTGCCCGTCGTCACCGACGGCGAAATGCGCCGTCTGGTGTTTACCGGCAGCCTGACCGAGGCGGTCGAGGGCATCGAGCCCGTCCCGACCCCACGCTGGCAGTGGCACGGGACCAGGCCGGAAGATGACATGAGCTTCCGGTTGCCGGTGTGCGTGACCGGCAAGATCCGGCGCCGCCGCTCGCTGGCCGGCGAGGAGTTCGCCTACGCCCGGGGACGAACCGACAAGCCGCTCAAAATGACCCTGCCCAGCCCGCTGATGCTCGCCCTGTTCTGGTCGCCCGAGCACTCAACGGCCGCCTACACCGATCCCTTCGCGCTGTTCAGCGACGCGGTCGATATCCTGCGTCAGGAAATCCGCGAACTCGCCGACCTGGGCTGCCAGTATATCCAGATTGACGCGCCCGAACTGGCCACGCTGGTCGATGACAGCCAGCGCCAGCACACCTATGAGGCGCGTGGCGTCTCGACCGACCGGATGCTGGGAGAAGGCGTGGACATGCTCAGTGCCATTGCCGACACCCCCGGCGTGACCTTCGGACTCCACCTGTGTCGGGGCAACAACGCCGGCCACTGGATGAGCCAGGGCGGCTATGAGGCCATCTCCAAACAGGTCTTCCGGCGTGCCCCTCGCTACGACATCATTCTGCTGGAGTACGACGATTGGCGCTCGGGGTCTTTCGACGCCCTGGCCGACATTCCGCAGGACAAAACCGTCGTCCTGGGTCTGGTCTCGACCAAGGCCAACAGCCTGGAGCCGCTGGACGGTTTGACCGCACGCATTCAGCAGGCCGGTCAGCACTTTCCCCACCAGCAGCTGGCCATATCCACCCAGTGCGGCTTTGCCTCAGTCGCCCAGGGCAATCCCATCAGCCCCGAGCTTCAGGAGCAAAAGCTGCGGCTGGTTGTCGAGCTGGCTCAGCGGGCGTGGTGAGCCGAGGTCCGAGCCCGGCCCCCAGCCGTTTCATGACCGCGTATGACCAGTTCGACGCCCTCCTGTACGATCACCACGCCAGCGGTCTTGAGGGCGACACCGCCTTCTATGTCGAGGAGGCAAAACAGGCCGGCTCGGGCGTCCTGGAACTGGGCTGTGGGACGGGCCGCATTCTCGTTCCGACCGCCCAGGCCGGCGTCTCGATCATCGGCCTCGACCGCGCCCCAGCCATGCTGGCCCTGGCCGAGCAGAAACTCGCCGCCCTGCCTCCCGCCGTCCGCGACCGGGTAAGCCTCACCCACGCCGACATGCGCGATTTCCAGCTCGACGCGGCGCTCCAACTCATCACCGTTCCATACCGCGCTTTTCTGCACCTGCTGACCCTCAAGGACCAACGCCGGACCCTGGCCTGTATCCACCGCCATCTGGTCCCGCGCGGCCGTCTCATCCTGGACATCTTCGACCCGGATATCGAAACCCTGGCCGCCCACAGCGGGCCGCTGGGACCCGTGCTCAAGCAGGATCGCATCTTCCAGCACCCGCAGACCGGACGGCGGATAATCAGCTGGGAAGCCCGCCGCTACGACCTGGAGCGTCAGCTGCTCGAACAGTCGACCGTCTTCGAAGAGGTCGATACCGAAGGCCGCAGCCTGTCCCGCACCCACCGCTCACTCACCCTCCGCTATGTGTTTCGCTACGAGATGCGCCACCTGCTGGAACTGGCCGGCTTCAGAGTCGAAGCCCTGTACGGCGACTTCCAGCGGGGACCGTTCAGCCACGGTGGCGAACAGATCTGGATTGCCCGCAAAGTCGAGACAGAAAGGAAGCCGTCATGAAGAAACTCCTGGTTCGCATCCTGGCAACGATCGGCGCCTGGGTCGTTATCATGGCCATTTTTGGGCTGCTGTCCTCGCTCATGTCCCGCCAACACGTCCCGGACAGGGTGGTGCTGGAGCTGGACCTCGGTCAGGGTCTGGTCGAGCATTTGCCGACCGGCTCCGTGGCCGGCCTGATGTTTGGCCAAATCCGTACCACGCGCGATGTGGTAGACGCCCTGGAGCGGGCGGCCGGGGACGAGCGAGTCGTCGGCCTGCTGGCCCGCATCATGCCGGCCGGCCTGGGACTGGCCCAGCTCCAGGAAATTCGTGACGCGGTCCAGTTCTTTCGGGCTCAGGGGAAACCTGCGCTGGCCTACGCCGACTCGCTGGGCGGCATCGGCCCGGGCAATGGCGTGTATTATCTGGCCACCGCCTTTGATGACATCTATATCCAGCCGTCCGGCGGGGTGGGCCTGACCGGCCTGATGTTCGAGAGCGTTTTCTTTCAGGGAACGCTCGAAAAGCTCGGTATCGAACCGCGTTTCGGCGTGCGCGGCAAGTATAAAAACGCGGTCAACCTGTACACCGAACGGCACTATACCCCAGCCCATAAAGAGGCTGTGCAAAGCCTGATGGATTCGCAGTTCGGCCAGCTGGTGAACGGGATTGCCGAGTCCCGCAGCCTCGACCAGGACGAGATCCGGGCCCTGATGAGCAGCGGGCCCTTTCTGGCTCAGGACGCGCTCCAGGCCAAGCTGGTCGACGGTCTCGCTTATCGGGACGAGGTATACCAGACGATGGCCGAACGGACCGGACCGGAAGCCGAGCGGCTGTCCCTGTTCACCTATCTGGACCGGGCCGGCCGCCCCCATACCGAGGGTGACGCCATCGCCCTCGTCTACGGGGTCGGTATCGTCCAGTCCGGCAAAACCAGCTTCAACCCGGTGTTCGGCGGTCCGGTCATGGGCGCCGACACGGTTGCCTCCGCCTTCCGACACGCCATTGACGACACCGAGGTACGGGCGATTGTCTTTCGCGTCGATAGCCAGGGCGGCTCGCCGCTCGCCTCCGATACGATCTGGCGCGAGACGCTGCGCGCCAGACAGGCCGGCAAACCGGTCATCGTCTCCATGGGCAACGTGGCCGGCTCGGGTGGATATTTCATTGCCATGGCC
>WTHE01000352.1 GCA_011523315.1 Candidatus Binatota bacterium | reverse complement strand
CTGGAAAACCTGACGATAGAGAACGGGCAGCTGTCGCTCAGCCAAAGCGACCGCGCCTACCGGCTGAACGATATGCGGCTTGACGCGCGGCTCGATATCCTCCCCGCCGGTCTCGACCTGCACATCCGTCAGCTGAGCCTGCACGCCCTGACCGAGGGCCTGCCGCCCCTGCGCGTCGAAGCCGCCGCGCGGTACCGGCATGGCAGCGCGCGGCCCGCAGTCCAGCTGCACCGGCTCAGCCTCAGCACAGACCATTCCCGGCTGCAACTGGCCGGCCGGCTCAGCAATGTGGACGCGCCCCAGACCGATCTTGACCTGGATATCGAACTCAGCCTGGAAAAGCTCGGGCTGGCCGATCTGCTCCGGTTCGTCCCCGACCTGCCGCTCAGGCACGATCTGACCGGTCAGGTACAGCTCAGCGGCCGGCCGAATGACCTGCACGGGACCGGGCAGCTCAAGGCGGCCGGGGCCAGGCTTGACGTTCAGGCTACGGCCGACCTCAGCCAGCAGCCGCCGCGCTATCAGGCAACGCTCGGGCTGGCCCAGGTCGAGCTGAGCCGGCTGCTGGCAGACGAGAGGCTCGGCGATGTCCGAGCCCTGATACACGGCAGCCTGCGTGGCCGTGGGGTCGGCACGGCCGTGTCCGCGCTTGAGGCCGAGGCAGACCTGCGAGTCGAGGGGCTACAGATCGCCGCTGTCGAGCTGGGGAGCGTCTCGGTTCAGGCCCGGCTGGCCGACCAGACGGCGACGCTCGATGGAGAGCTGACCGGCGCCCTTGGCCACGCGAGTTGGCAGGGCCGGCTGGCCCTGGCTGAAACGCCCGCCTACAGCCTCAGCTTTGCCGCCGACCAGCTGAACCCGGCCGCTGCTGGATACGACACACTCGGCGGCGCTCTCAAGCTGGACGGCAGGCTGGACGGCACGGGGTTTGGGCTGTCGAGCATGGACGCCCGGGCAGAGCTGACGCTTCAGCCGTCCCGCCTCGGGCCGGTGCAGCTCGAACACGGCCGCCTGATCGCCCGCCTCGCCGGTGGACGGGTCCACGTCTCAGAGGCGACGCTGCTCGCCCCGGACGCCCGGCTGCATATCGCGGGCGAGCTGGGTACGGCCCCCGACCACACTGGCCGCGTGTCCTACTCGTTGCGGCTTGATCGGCTGGCCCCCTGGTTGGCCCTGGCCGGTCGTCAGGGCTCGGGGCGACTCAGACTGGAGGGAACGGCCGAGGGCAGTCTGGACAATGTCCGCACCCGAGGCAAACTCAGGGCCGAGGCGGTCCGGCTGGCCGAGTTGTCGCTGGCCGCAGCCACCATCGACTTTGCCGCCGAGCGGCTGGGCCAGTCTCAGCCCCGGGCCAGCCTCAGCCTCGGGCTGAGCGATGTCCAGGCCGGACTCGGCCTGCAAACGCTTAGCGCCGAGCTGCAACTCGTCCCCGGCCCAGCCGAGACCGACCGGCCGGGCCACCAGCTGCATCTCGACCTGACTGCTACCCAGACTCCCGAGCGTCGTCACCGTCTGCGGGCGCGGTTCCTGGCTCAGCCGGAGCGGATTACAGCTCAGCTCCAGGAGCTGTCCGTGGCGTTGCCGCTCGGCACCTGGCAGCTGGCCCGACCGGCCAGGCTTGGCTATCGGGCGGGCGGCATCAGGTTTGACCGTTTTGTCCTGGCCAAATCGGACCAGCCGGAGCAGCAGCTCATCCTGCGGGGCGGTCTGGCCCCGACCGGCGCTCAGGACTTGCAGCTCCGGCTCACCAACTGTTCGCTCGACGAGTTTACGGGCCTGCTGCCCCAGGAGCCGCGCCTGCGCGGCAGGCTGTCGGCCGAGGTCCAGGTTGCCGGGACAGCTGAGGCACCGTCCATCGCTGCCAGCGCAGTCGTGCGCGAGGGGCAGATTGCCGGCCAGGCCTACGCAGGCGCGAACGCCACAGTTCACTATCAGGATCGCACAGCCCGGCTTCAACTCGCCTTCCACCAGGACGAGCAGCACACCCTGCACGCCAACGGCAGCCTGCCCGTGTCGCTCGGCTGGGCCGGGGGTTTCCAGGCCGCCGTCCTCGGCGATCTGGATGTGGCTATTCGTTCGGACGGCCTCGACCTGGCCGTTCTCAACGCGTTCAGCGCCGGGGCTGCGGACGACATTGCCGGGACGCTTCGGCTCGACCTGCGCGCCACCGGTCCGGCCGACACACCCCAGCTCAGCGGCAGCTTTGGTCTGAAGGACGGCCGGGCCACGGTCAAAGCGCTGGGACTCGACGTGAATCCGATCAGCCTCAGCGCCAGCCTCAGCCCCGGACACATCCGCATCAGCCAGCTGACGGCCAAAGCCGGCGATGGCAGCCTGAGCGGCAGCGGGCTGATCGCACTGACACAGTATTGGCCGCAGACCCTGGACCTGAGCTTTACGGCCGACGCCTGGCCGGCGGTGTGGACCCACCAGTATCGGGTTGCGATTGACAGCCAGCTCAAGGCCAGCGGTTCACTCACCGCTCCGCACCTCGGCGGTCACATCACTGTGCGAGAGGCTAGGCTTCGCCCCGAGCTGTCGTTCCTGTCGGCTCAGCCTTTACACCACGACGAGACGATCCTTGTGCGGCCGAGTGCCGACGCGCCCCCGCTGGCCGACGAACAGACACCCCGTTCTGACCAGGCAGAGACGGGCGACGATACCTCTCCCTCCCTTGTGGAGAATCTGAGTCTGGACGTGGCCCTGGACCTGAGCGACGACACCCGCCTTCAGCATCAAAATGCCGACATCACCTTAGGCGGCGGGCTCAGCGTCAGCAAAAAACGGGACGAGGCGCCACGTCTGGCCGGTGTCATCCAATTGGCGCGCGGCTGGGCCGGCTTCCAGGGGCGGCGCTTTCTCCTGAACAGGGGAAGCCTGACTTTTGACAAAGAGACGCAGCTGAACCCCCGGCTGGATATCCTCGCCCAGTATGAGCATGACGACTACGTGATTGACGCGGTGGTTGGCGGCACGGCCGAGACCCCGCGCCTGGACCTGCGGAGCGCGCCGCCTTTGGAGCAGGCCGACATTCTGGCGGTGTTGCTGTTCGGCAAGCCGACCAGCGCGCTGAATAAGGGCGAGGAGATTGACCTGCAACAAGAGGCTGTGGCGCTGACCAGCGGCTATGCCGCAGCAACGCTCGGCCGGTCAGTGTCCGACGCCCTCGGCCTGGACACGCTGGGGATTGACCTGAGCGGCCTGGATTTCTCCGGCGGCCAGGTCGGCTTTGGACGCGCCCTGACCCGCAAAACGCGCATCTCCGCCGCGCAGGGCATCGGCGGCAAACGGGGCCAGGAGGTGGCGATTGATTACGAGATGACGCCCAACCTGGATTTACGGACAAGCGCCGACTCCAAGGGCTCCAGCAGCGCCGATATCATCTGGCGCAAGCGCTATTAGCCCGTTTCACGATAGAGCAATTCACCATTATGTGTAGCCGTGTAGGTCGGGTTAGCCGCAGGCGTAACCCG
>WTHE01000421.1 GCA_011523315.1 Candidatus Binatota bacterium | reverse complement strand
TGACGACAGACACGATATTCTCGCGGGCGAGTTGGGCCAGGGTTTGCGCCACCAGCTCCTCGGCGGCCAGCGGCGGGCGCTTTTCATGAAAGATGTCGCCGGTGACCAGCACGGCATCGACCTGCTCGCGCTTGGCAATATCAACAATCTCGGCAAATACGGCCCGGTGTTCATCCATCCGGGAACGATTGCGAATCGTGCGGCCGACGTGCCAGTCCGAGGTATGCAGAAACTTCACGGCCAGCTTTCTGATGTGTGATGCATATTGCGTTATCCAGCGGCCTAGCAGGCACCCACCCCGGCCCTCCGGGCCACCCCTCCGAGGAGGGGTCCTGCGAAGCAGGGGGGTGGGTTATCCCCGGCTCAGCGGCCTCCGCACGGCTGGCAAGCGCAGGCTCCTGGGAATCTGCATCACACGTCTTCTGGAGGGTATCAGGTTGTCTGAAATTTTTCACACGCTCTCGGCGCGAGTGTGTGTTAGCCAGCCGTCCGCGAGATGGAAAAGATACATGGTGAGAGAGTAGCGGATACCTCTGCACAGGTGGATACCGTCGTCGTCCTCCATCGCCTCCCGCGCGTCACAATCGGTCGTGTTCAGCTCGGTGAGGTTGTTGGCGAAGAGCCGGGCCAGTTCCGCGTTGTCCTCAGGAACGCAGTCGTGCGCGATGTCATAGACCGCGCCGCACCGCTCCTCAAGGTTCTTCACCCTGATGCGCGCGGCCTGCTCCTGCACTCGACGCAGGCATGTCGCTTCCAAGGCTTTGAGATCAGCATTACTCATACTCTCCTCCTCCCAGATCATGCATCAATCCCAAAAATGAGAACAGGGATATCGATGTCAGCAACACCCCGAGTCTCCAGGTCCCACACAAACTGCTCAAAGTAGGACACGCCCGTAGACATTTCGTCGGCAAACGACTTCACGGGAACAATCTCGATCCCGGCATCAATGACGCCCAGGTTGGAGAAAATAGTCATTTTCGCACATACGTTGTAGACCATGAAGGCGTATTTTCCGAACTGTACCTCTATCCCGAGACGATCCTTGAGAAAGTCCATTTCTCGAAACGCGCCTTGGCGGAGTTGTCTTGGTTCATAGCCGGGGCGGTAGTAGTCCGTCGGATATCGACACTTCACACGCTCCTTGCGCCACCCCTTGGACGCGAACCCACGGGCAAAAGCCTTATTCAACTCCCGAGGGCTATACAGCATTTTACCCTGCATCGTGACTTCCTCGCTGATTTTCCTTTTGCAGCGCGAGGCATCAACCGCAGCGACAACGTCTTCTAATTCCTGCAACAAGAGGGGATGTGTCTTCTTGATGGCGTCTCCACCATTGAACGAATATTCGGCGGCAATAATCATGACCGATCTGCTTCTGCCGCTTTTTGCCATTCCAAAGGCATCTGGGCGATACGCTCTTTTCCTGTTGGCTTGTGGATCGGCCTGCCTAATGGACGGAGAGGCAGCGTGCCCTGTGTAAACTGCCGTATCCGCTCACGGGCAATGGCAACGTAGGACGCATCTTGTTCGGCAGCAATTGCCTTACGGTGGTGCTGCAATGCCGCGATGATGGTAGACCCGACACCACAATACGGGTCACAAACAATCCCGTCCGGCTGGGTGAGGGCCAAGACACAGCGCTCAACCAGTTCGACGGGAAACTGACACGGATGCGCGGTCTTCTCCGGGTGGTTCGCTTTGACGTTCGGAATATCCCACACCTCCTCCTCCCAGTCCTGCCTGACGATATCCCAGACATCGGACGGATTCTTGCCAAGCGGATTGCCCGACAGTTGGCCCCGCTTCGGGCCTTTGAAATATCGCTTACCGGGATATTTGGCAGGAATGCGTACCGGGTCAAGATTGAAGACGTATGCGTCCCCCTTGGTAAACCACAGAATAACCTCATACCGACCAGAAAACCGCTTTGAAGCGTGCAGGCCATGATTGAAGCGCCAGATGATCCGGTTCCGCAGTTTCAAGCCAAGACGCTTGAAAATCTCATAAAAGTACACATCCAGCGGAAAGACCTCGCCCTTGTGGACGTAGTTACCCACTTGCCAGCAGAGACTCCCGGTCGAGGCAAGCACCCGATCCAACTCCGCAATCACCGGCTCCTGATTTTTCAGATACTCCTGCAAGGATGCTGTTTTCTCGTACTTTTTCCCCAGGTTGTACGGTGGCGAAGTGATGACCAAATCCACCGACTTTGATGGCACGTCCGCCAACAACGTCATGCAGTTCCCTTCAAAGAAGACCGCATCCGCGTGAGTGGTGTAGGTATCCGAAACTTTCACCCGGTCTGTCGAGCTAAAGAGGTCTGTCACTCTCCTCCTCCTCGTCTATTCAGCCTCTTGGCCTATCGTCCTTCCCGTGTCTATCTTACTGCAAGCGCTCACTCCGTCGCCAGAGGGTGTTCTGCCCTCGTGCGAAAGTTCCTCACACGCGCTAATACTCAGGCTCTCGGACCCGGGCCAGTTTCAGGCTGGGCTTGGGCAGCTTCTGCTCCTCGGCCCGGGTGGCCCAGGCCGGCATCGGAAACAGAATCGGGACCGGGGTCGGGATGTCGGGCTGAGAGACAATCATCCGCCCAGAGGTCAGAATGGCCGCCCGCTGGCGCAGGCTGGGTGGCAGAAAACCGTACTCGGCGCGCTCGGCCTCGGCCGCATCCAGCCGGCCGACAATCCGAAAGGCGGGGTTGGCCACAATCCGGCGCTCGACCTCGGACGCCGTCTGCTGGGCGCCGATCAGGATTGTGCCGCTCGACCGCCCGCGCTCGGCAATTTCCAGCAGCCGCTCGCGGATCGGCGACCAGCCGTCGCGTGGGGCATAGCGGTTCAACTCGTCAACGACGATGAAACACAGCGGCTCGGCCGAGCCGGTGGCTTCTTTTTCCTGCTGGATTTGTTGCAGCACCGAGCCGACCACAAAGCTCTTGCCGACCTCGTACAGTCCGCTCAGGCTGACCACGGTCACCTGCCTGTTGCGCCAGTTGATCGCGTGCCGGGTCGCGTCGGCGTCTGCGGGGTCGCGGATGAGATACGAGACCTTATCTTCTGCGCTGTACAGACGGCGCATAAACGCGCCGACCGTGCCCGGCGAATGGCTGGTTGCGCTCGCCGCCGTCTCCATCGCTCGCAGCAGGGTCGGAAAATCGCGAATCTCGGTCACCGGCGCCGTGCTTTCCTCCTCCTGGCTTTCCTCTTGTGTGTCAAGTGGCAGAAACACCCCCGGACCCGGGCCGTCTTTCTCGGCGTCTTCGGCCGCTTCGAGGAGTTTCCGTTCGACCTGGTAGGTCAGGGCCGACAGCAGTGAGGCATCCTCCCCGCCTTCGGAAAACAGGTAGCGCAGCAGGCGCTGCCGGCAAAAATCCCGGACGGTCCAGAAGTAGGGCGTGACCTCGTAGTCCAGGCGAGAGCCGACCTTGGTCCTGAGCGGCCCCCGCGCGTTTTCCGTAGGCGGCACATAGAA
>WTHE01000408.1 GCA_011523315.1 Candidatus Binatota bacterium | reverse complement strand
CACCGGCCAGGTCGTGCGGATGGCCGATTTTGGCGCCTTTGTCGAGGTCTTGCCCCACTCCCGCACCGTCAAGCCGGCCGAATTCCTGAGTAGCGGTCAGGCGGTGCGTGTCAAAGTCCTCAAGGTCAGCGAGCAGACGGGCAAGATTTCCCTGAGTATGAAGGCGCTTGAGGGCGACCCCTGGGAACAGGTCGCCGAGCAGCTCAAGGCGCGCCAGATCGTCACCGGCCAGGTCGTGCGGATGGCCGATTTTGGCGCCTTTGTCGAGGTCTTGCCCGGGGTCAACGGCCTCCTGCATGTCAGCGAAATCCCGCGCAGCCAACACGGCACGCTCAAGGACGCGGCCGCCGAGCAGTCCCAGATCACGGTCATGATCCTCAGCATCGACCCTGACAAGCGCCGGATTGCCCTGGCCCTGGCCCCCGAAGGAGTGAGTCCCGGCCAACAGATCGAAGAAACCGTCATCACTGTCGGCAGCGTGCTCAGCGGTCGGGTCGACCGGGTCGAATCGTTCGGGGTGTTTGTCCGGCTCGGGCCCGGACAAACCGGCCTGATTCCCAACGCCGAGATGGGGACGCCACGCGGCACCGACCACACCAAGGACTTCGGGCCGGACACCGAGGTGAAAGTCCTGGTCTTGGCGGTTGAGGACAAGGGCCGGCGGATCAGGCTGTCGCGTTCCAAAGCCCAGGCCCAGGAGGAACGCCTCGAAGCCCAGGCGTATATGGGCGATTCCGGACAGGCCAGCCGTGGTTTCAGCACCACGCTGGGAGATCTGCTGCGGCAGAAAATGAAGAAATAGGCAGACCGCCCGCGTCGCCCCTAGGCGAGGCTGTCCCGCAGGCGCTTCAGGCCCTGGGCCGGGCCACCGGGAGCGCCAAACACGGCTGAGCCGGCGACCAGCATCCGAGCCCCGGCGGCGACCGCCTGAGGCGCGGTGTGGGGATCAATCCCGCCGTCAATCTCCAGCACGACGGTCGAGTCCCGGGCGTCGAGCAGCTCGCGTAGCCGGCGGACCTTCTCGGTGCTGGCGGCGATGAAACGCTGGCCGCCAAAGCCGGGGTTGACGCTCATCAGCAGAATCAGATCGACCTCATCCAGCAGGTCTTCCAGGCTGGAGAGCGGCGTGCCGGGGTTCAGCACCACCCCGGCCCGCTTGCCCAGCTGCTTGATGTGTTGGACGGTGCGGTGCAGATGGAGACAGGCTTCCTGGTGGACCGAGATGATGTCGGCTCCGGCGCGGGCAAAGTCGTCCACATAGCGCTCGGGCTCGACGATCATCAGATGCACGTCGAGGGTGAGGCTGGTGGTGTGCCGAACCGCCTCGACGATAAACGGACCGAGGCTGATGTTGGGCACGAAGCGGCCGTCCATCACATCGATATGAATCCCGTCGGCCCCGGCCTGCTCCACCTCGGCGATCTGCTGGCCGAGACAGCGAAAATCCGCAGCCAGGATAGACGGCAGGATTTTGATCGTGCTCATACCGCTCCCTTCAGGAGGGGGGCCGTCCCGGGCCCTCCGCCTGAAGGACGAAACGCGTCCTACGCAATCCCGTACAGCTCGGCGGCGTTGCCGCCGACGATCTTGGCTATATCGTCTTCGCGCATATCCTCAAACGCCCCGGCGATAAACTCGCGTGAGCGCGGCCACGGCGAGTCGGTATGCGGATAGTCCGAGGACCACATGATCTGTTCGGTGCCGACCGCCTGGCGGGTGAACTCGACATTGCTGGTCTCAAACTGGAAGGTCGCCCAGATGTTGCGCTTGATGTACTCGCTGGGCAGCATCGACAGGGTCAGCCCTTCGATATGGCGCAGCCGGTCATAGGCGTGGTCGAGCCGATACATGAAGTGGGGCAGCCACGACACGTCGTTTTCGGCCGACACGATTCTCAGCTTGGGGAAGCGCTCAAACACCCCGCCGGTGACCATATCGGCCAGGGTCAGCTGGATTTCCTGGGGCAGGCGCATATAGCCGTACAAGACCCGGCGGCGGCTGAAACGGTTGCCGCCCCGGCCGGTCAGGATGTGCAGCGACAGCGGCATATTCAGGTCTTGGGCGGCGGCCCAGAACGGATCGTAGACCGGGTCGCTGTACAGCGCGTCTTCGGGCGGCGAGCCCCAGACCAGCGTACCCCGCAAGCCCTTGGCGGCGATCCGTTCCAGCTCTTTGACGCCGGCCGGAATGTCTTCCAGGGTAATCGCGCCGAGGCCGATCAGGCGCTTGGGCTCATAGCTGCAATACTCGGCCGCCCAGTCGTTAAAGGCGGTAAAACTGGCGGCGCGCAGCTCGGCATCGTCGAGACCGAACAGCAGCATGCCCATCGAGGTGTACAGCCCCTCGGCGCTGACGCCGTCGCGGTCCTGTTCCTTGAGGCGTTCGGCCGGGTCCCAGACGCTCTTGGGAGCGACCTCGAAGCCTTTCTTGAGGTGCTCGGGCAGTTCCTCGGAGCTTTTGCCCGAACCGAAAAAGCCGCCGACCTGAACCGGCTGGATATTTTCGCACATGAACCACTCGCCGGGCCGGCCCTTATACCCCTGCTGGGTGTGTGGCGCCCGGTCACGAAACTTGGCGTCAATCCGTTCGGCCCACATTGTCGGCGGTTCGACAAAATGTGAATCCGCAGAAATAATCCGATGTGCTGCCATGGCAGTCCCTCCTTTGAGCTTCAGTCTGGTGTGTCGGACAGCCTAGCGCGCTTGGCCGGGACGGGCAAGGGAAGGCCCGGGACTCGCGTCTGGCGTATCCCCTTCACTCTCCCTTTCCTCAAAGGCGGAAGCGCTGCCGGTTGCAGTGACGCAGTGGTGCGCTATGCTCCACGGCGACAGCGGTGTGACTGAAAAAAGGGAGACACGGCCATGAACTTCACGGTTGAAGTTGAGCAGGAAGAGGATGGACGCTGGCTGAGCGAGGTCGCAGAACTCCCCGGGGCTCTCGCCTACGGCCAGACCCGTGAAGAAGCCATAGCGCGTGTCCAAGCCTTAGCGCTCCGGGTCGTCGCTGACCGGCTGGAACACGGTGAGTCAGTGCCGCAGATGGCCGCCGTCTTCTCGGTCATCACATGAGCCGGACGATCTCTGATCCAGTCTCACTTTTTTCCGTGAACCGAGAGGGGGGGGTGGGGCGGCTCCCAGCACACAAAATTACCGCTGCCGACGGCTTGGATTGCGGGCGGGTCGTCCGTTTCGTCCAGGGACACGATGTACACCCGGGCCGGGGAGCCGGTGTCGAGCGCGACCGGCCCGATACGGTGCCCGGCAAAGGCCAGCGCGCTGCCGTCCGGGGCGACGGGCGGATGCGAGCCGGAGTACTGGTCAAAAAACGAGAAAATGAAGGTCTGCTCGCGGCTGGGCAAAAAGCGGACCAGCTCGCGGCTGGTGCCGTCGGAGCGCGACAGCCGATGCCAACGCATATGGCTGTGGCGGACGTCTTGCTGGATGTCGCCTCGCAGCAGATCGTCCGCGATATTTCAGACCGACCGG
>WTHE01000452.1 GCA_011523315.1 Candidatus Binatota bacterium | reverse complement strand
CGAGGTCTTTACCGACCGAGACAATGCGCTCCAGGTCTCCATCGACGCCGCCTACGCGGGCGGCTACCGCGTGACCATCAACACCGACCCGGCGACCTTCAGCGCCTGCATCGATGTGCTGTCCGCTCCGTCCCACCTCTTTGGCCCGGGTCGTGACACCGCCAGCGTCCAGGTCAAGGCGGCAGGAGACTGCGATTGGTCGGCGACGAGCAATACCGACTGGATTCGGATGAGTGCTGGTGAGGGGCAGGGCTCCGGCAGTGTCCGCTATACGGTGGCGGCCAACCCCAGCCCTACCGCCCGGACCGGCACGCTGACTATCGACGGCTGGACCTTCAGCGTGACCCAGGCCGGAGCCGAGGACAGTCTGTTTGCAGACGACATGGAGAGTGGCGGCAGTGTTTGGGAGACGAACCCGCCCTGGGCTCTGACCAGGGCTGCCTCGCGGAGCGGCGCGTATGCCTGGACGGACAGCCCGGGCGGCCGTTACCGGAACAATCAGAACGTGAGCCTTCATTCTCGGAGCATCGATCTGACCGGACTCAGCGCCGCAACCCTCGCCTTCTGGCATCGCTACGATTTTGGTCAGGGCGACCGCGGGACCGTCTGGCTCCGGGCGAACGGCAGGTGGGAGGAGTTGGAGTCCTTCAGCGGCACGAATCGGGCTTGGCAACAAACGGTGATCGATCTGAGCCCCTTTGTCGGCCAGTCGATAGACTTCAGTTTCCAGCTGTTGTCCGACGCCAGTGGGACCGCAGACGGCTGGTATATTGACGATGTGGCCGTCTTCTCGTCCGATTTCGTCTCCCAGGCGACCCTGGAGAATCCCCGGCCCGCCTCCTTCCAGAGTGGGATCGGGGTGATCTCGGGTTGGGCGTGTCACGCCCACACCATCGTCATTGAGCTGGCCGGGACTCCGGTGCAGGCAGCCTATGGGACGCCGCGAGAAGATACTCGGCGGGTCTGCGGAGACGCAAACAACGGCTTCAGCCTGCTGGTCAACTGGAACAATGTGGGACCTGGAACGCACGCGGTTCGGGCGCTGGCCGACGGGGTGGAGTTTGCCCGCACCACGGTGCGGGTGACGACGCTGGGGGTGGAATTCCTGGAGGGCGTGCAGCGGACGCTTGGCGTCCCCGACTTCCCCCGCTCGGGCGAGGCCACCACGCTGCGGTGGGAAGAATCGCTTCAGAACTTCGTCGTCACCGATAGTCCGCCCAACAGGGGCGGGGGGCACGACCGTGTAGCCGGGCTTGACGCCGTGCTGGAAAACCCGTCCCTGGGCTCGTCCCAGAGCGGGATCGGGATCATCTCGGGCTGGGCCTGCGAGGCTGGGGAGATTGTCATTGAGCTGGCCGGGACTCCGGTGCAGGCAGCCTATGGGACGCCGCGAGAAGATACTCGGCGGGTCTGCGGAGACGCAAACAACGGCTTCAGCCTGCTGGTCAACTGGAACAATGTGGGACCTGGAACGCACGCGGTTCGGGCGCTGGCCGACGGGGTGGAGTTTGCCCGCACCACGGTGCGGGTGACGACGCTGGGGGTGGAATTCCTGGAGGGCGTGCAGCGGACGCTTGGCGTCCCCGACTTCCCCCGCTCGGGCGAGGCCACCACGCTGCGGTGGGAAGAGTCACTCCAGAACTTCGTGATTATTCCCTGAATCGACCCTTGAGGAGGCAGTATTGCTAAGCAGATGGGTGAGCGGATCTATCGTCCCGCGACAGGACAAGAGCAAGAGAGACATGAACGCCTCCGCGAACAAATTCGACACGAGCTACCCGACATCAGGAAGCGGGCAAGACGAAAGTTGGCTGAGGCCGTACAGCAGGGCGTTGCGATTGAGCACGCGATGGCTGTGCTAAAGGCTGAGCGTATGAAAAAGGGGCTGAGCTTGGCCGATATGAAAGACCGCACCGGTATTGAACGCTCCACATTATCACGGCTGGAAAATAATGGGGAAGCCAATCCGACCCTTAAGACACTTGCCCGCTACGCTGATGCGGTTGGGAAAAAGGTCAGGGTGGTTTTGGTCGAAGCCGATTGAGCGAAAAGGCACCCTGCTTGCCTACTTTCTTCCTGCGTGGTGAACTGCCGCATGGCGAAACGTCTCGTCCTCGTCCTTCTTTCTTTTCTGGGAGTTCTGGCCGCGCTGCTGAGCCTGGCCCTGGTGCTCGGCGGCCCCCGGTCGCTCCCTCCGCTGGCCAGTATCAACGCTCCTTTCGCGGCCGTGGACTTCTCCGACCTGCCCCCGCTCCAGCCGTATACGGCCCGAAACGGGACGCGTCTGGTGTTTCGCCTCTACGCCTCAAGCCCGGAGCCGGCCAAAGAGTCGGTGGTGCTCATTCACGGCTCGTCGGCGCGCAGCACCAGTCTGCATCCGCTGGCCCGCAGTTTTGGGCAAGCCGGCTACGCGGCCTATGCGCTGGATATGCGGGGGCACGGCGAGTCCGGGACACGGGGCCAGATTGATTACATCGGTCAGCTTGAGAATGATCTGGAAGATTTTCTGCGGGCGACCGAGCCGCCCGGCGAAAGAGTGCTGCTCGGATTTTCGTCCGGCGGGGGTTTCGCCCTGCGTTTTGCCGCCAGCGACCGACAGGCTCTGTTCGACCGTTATGTACTGCTCGCCCCTTTTCTGCATCAGGACGCGCCCACGGCTCGACCAGAAGCCGGCGACTGGGTCGCCGTGGGTATTCCCCGCCTCATCGGCCTGACTGTTCTCAACCGTTTTGGCCTGACCCAGCTCAACAGTCTACCGGTCCAGGCGTTTGCTCTGGGCGCTGAGGCGCGCCGGTTTTTGACGCCGACCTACTCCTACGCCCTGGCCACGAACTTCCGGCCTCACGACGACTACCGGGCGGATATGCTTGCCGCTGAGCGGCCGCTGCGAGTCCTGGTCGGCGAGGACGACGAGCTGTTCCACGCCGAGCAGTTCCGGCCGGCGTTCGAGGCTGCGGGCAGACCGGTGCCGGTCCAGACGCTGCCCGGCGTTGGCCACATCGGTCTCACCCTCGAGCCGGCGGCGATCCGAGCTGTTGTCGCGGCAACACGGTGGTGACGGCCTCAGGGTTCCGTGTCCGACGCCTTATCCTCAAACAGGGGAACCTTGGCCTTGGCGTAGGTCAGCTTGCGGACCAGCCGGTCGCCCTGGAAGTGCAGCAGGTCGAGCCCGCGCCACGACGTGGGCTGGCCCTTGACTGCAAGCGTGCAGCGCCAACTGGCCATGACCTTGCCGGTGTCGGCGTCAATAAACAGATCGTCGTCAAGAAACTGCATCGCGCCGTAGCGGCCGCTGAACTGCGGGACAAAGGCGGCTCGAATGGCGTCTGTGCCGTGATTGCGGGTGCCGTTGAACTCGTCGTACACGGCGTCGTCGGCAAAAAAGGCCATCACGCCCTCAAGATCGTTGTCGTTGAAGGCGGTCATGAAGCGCTGGGTCAAGTCGGCCAAATGCTGGCGGGCTGTAGCCATCGTGTCTCCTCCTGACTG
>WTHE01000205.1 GCA_011523315.1 Candidatus Binatota bacterium | reverse complement strand
GGCGGACCGAGCGTCCAGGCCAGGATGACGACGAGCACAAGCTTCCAGTGAAGATACCGGAGACGCATGAGAGGCAGCCTATATCAGCGATCCGCCCTTTTCCAGCAAAAAGCGGAGGAGCAACAGGTGATGATGTAGAGAAGCTTCCGCTTCCGGGTCAGCGCCATCGAGTTGGCGGCTATGAGCCGGGCAGGGGGGCAAAATGCATGCTGATGATGCGCCACTCTTCTGCCGGACGGGCGTAGGTCAGCATGTACTGGCCGTGGGAGAGTTCCTGGGTGCCACCGGTGGGGGTGGTCGTCAGCTCGTAGTGGCCCCAAGCGACTCCGGTCCCTCCGGCGACCAGATACTGGGGATAGACGAGCCGCAGGGTCGCGCTGTCGTGGCTGTCAAAATACTCCTTGACGGCCTGCTCAAAGGCGTCCTTGCCCTCAATCGGAAACGGCGAGTACAGACCGTAGACGACGATATTTTCGTCGGCCGGGTCAACCGCGGCCGCCAGGTCTCCGGTGTTGAGGGCCTGGATTTCGGCTTGAAAACTGTCGATGAGCGCCTGCCGCAGGTCCTGGCCCCAAGCCGGGGTCAGGCTACTCACACATAGACTGAGACATACCAGCAAGCCGGCTCGGAGCACGTGCATAGACCTGTCCTTTTCTTGAGCGGGGTGTTCAGGAGAGCGGTGAGAAATCCAGGGCGACGAGCAACCATTCGTCGCCCTGTCGGGTGTAGGTGAAGGTATAGCGTCCGTGCAGCACCCGGCGTGGACCAACCCGGCGCTGTTCGCGCAGGGTGTAATGCCCCCAGGCCAGGGCGCTTGTGCCGGTGATGGAGAATTTGGCGTCGATCGGTTCCCATTTGGCGTAGTCGTGGTCGGCAAAATACTGTCGGATGAGCTGTTGAATAGCAGGCTTGCCCTCGACCGCAAAGGGCGTCAGGGTGCCGAATAAGACCGCTTGATCGTGAGCGGCCATGGTGAAGGCGCTCGGGTCCTGGCCGTTGAAGAGACGAATGTCAGTCTCAAATATCCTGCGTATCTGGGCCATCTGGTCTTGCTGGGCGGCCGCCGGTCCGCTCAGGATACAGACGCCGAGCGCCACCACCATCAGAAAATTTCTGCCAGCCATACGATCCTCCTCCCTGGAGCGGAGTCGCGGAGTATGTGTGTCCGTCCCCCTCTTCTTAAACCCCAGCTCCCAATCCAAAGCAACACCTGCGGCCCACGGCGGATACGCGCGTTGACAAGCCCCACGCCGGGTGCCACATTCCAGCCCGTAGGGGAGAGACGAGCCTATGCGAAAAAACCTCAAGCTCGAAGAGTTGGGCGACCTGCTGGACCAGGCCAAGTGCGCCACCCTGGCCACCCGGTTCCGGGACGGCACGACGCTGCTGTCGCCGGTGTGGCACGAGTGGCGGGACGGCGGTTTCAACGTTGCGGTTGGGGCTGGTGATATCAAAGCCCGTCACATTGAACGCGACGCGCGGGTGAGTATCAGCGTCGCCGAAGACACGCCGCCGTATCGGGGGATCGAGGTTCGGGGTCGGGCGACCGTCAGCAAGGAAGGGACCGAGGAAGTCATGCGACGGCTTGTCCTGCGCTACCTTGGTTCTGAGCAGGGGGCGCGCTACGCCGAGCTGATGAGCCAGGCCGACTTGGCCCTGATTCGGCTTGAGCCGGGCGTGCTCCGCGCCTGGGACTTTGCCGACGATCCAGATTTGGCCGGCTGATGAAAAGGAGGACTGCACGATGGTGAAGCTGATGGCCTGTTTACGCCGCAAGCCCGACATGTCCGAAGAGGCTTTTCACCGCTACTGGAAAGACACCCACGGTCCGCTGGTCAAAAGCGTGTCCGAGTTCAGCCGCTACGTGCGCCGCTATATCCAGTCCCATACCGCCCAGAGCGCGGCCACGCTCTTTCCGTCTCAGTCCACCCAGCCCTACGACGGCATCGCCGAACTGTGGTTCGACAGTGTGGAGCAGATGCAGCAGGCGTTTGCCGAGCCCCGCTACCTGGAAATCATCCGACCCGACGAACTGCGCTTTCTCGACCTGCCGAACTGCGTGTCTTTCATCGTCGACGACGTGCCGATGGTGGAGGGCTAAGCCAGCACCTCCCGAACCCCGGCAATGATGGTCTGCCGGCTGGGGAACACGTGGCTTTCCAGGGCCGGGCTGTAGGGAATCGGGACCTGCAGGGCGCATACCCGTTTGAGCGGCGCCTTGAGACAGGCAAAGGTGTCCTTGTCCTCGGTGACCAGGGCCGCAATCTCGGCCGAGGCGCCGGCGGTCGGCCCGGCTTCGTCGGCAATCACCAGCCGGCCGGTTTTGCGGACCGAGGCGCGGATGGTGTCCTGATCCATCGGCACCAGGCTGCGCGGATCGATGACCTCGGCCGCAATGCCGTCGTGTTGGAGTGTCTCGGCAGCGGCCAGCGCCTCGTGCACCATCCAGGCCAGGGCGACGATGGTCACGTCGCCACCCTCGCGCTTGATATCGGCCTTGCCCAGAGGTACGAGATGCTCGTCGTCCGGCACCTCGGCCTTGAAGCCCATCAGCCGGCTCGACTCGAACGAGATGACCGGATTGTTGTCGCGGATGGCCGACTTGAGCAGCCCCTTCATGTCGGACGGGGTCGAGGGCAGGATCATTTTCAGGCCGGCCAGATTCATGAACATCGAGTACGGGCTCTGCGAGTGCTGGGCGGCCAGCTGGCGGCCGCCGCCGACCGAGGCGCGAAAGACCAGCGGGAAGCTGGCCTGGCCGCCAAACATGTAGTGGATTTTTGATACCTGGTTCACAATTTGATCCATGGCCACAAAAGAAAACGTGACCATGCTCCAGTTGACGATGGGCCGATAGCCGGAGCCGGCCGCCCCGAGCGCCAGACCGGTGAAGGCTGCCTCGGTGATCGGCGTACCCCGCACACGCTCCGCGCCAAACTCTTTGATCAGCCGGCCCGGGGCGTCGGTAGACAGGTGGATGGTGGAGGGGTCGCGGCGCATTTCTTCCCGCACGGCTTCCATGCCGGCAGCGGCGTATGACAGTTGGCGCATCGGAGGCTCCTTTCAGTCGGCAAACACGTCCTCGACTGCGGTGTCCAGCTCCGGGAAGGGGCTGTCCTGGGCAAAGGCGACAGCGTCTTCGATGTCCTGGAGAACCTCGGCGTCCAGGCTTTGCCAGGCGTCTTCGGTCAGGAGGTTTTGCTCGGTCAGGCTACGGACCAGGCGGGCGACCGGATCCCTGTCTTTCCACTCGTCCAGCTCCTGGGGCGAGCGGGGGTCGGGGATGCCCTGAATCTCGGTATGGTTGCGCCAGCGGTAGGTTTTACACTCAATAAGGGTCGGCCCCTGGCCGGCCCGAGCGCGCTGCACCGCCGCCTCGGCAACCTCGTACACCGCCAGCACGTCGTTGCCGTCAACCACCACACCCGGAATCCCGTAGGCAGCGGCTCGCTCGGTCACATCCTTGACCGACACCGAATCGGCCACCGACGTATTCACCC
>WTHE01000083.1 GCA_011523315.1 Candidatus Binatota bacterium | reverse complement strand
GATTGAACCGGCCCCAGGTCAAAGCCCTGCTCGACATTCCAGACGCGGCCGAACTCATCACGGTTGTGCCGTTCGGTTATCCAACCGCCGAGGAGCAGGCACACAAAAAAGTCCGCAAACGGCTGAGTCGGCTCGTCTACGGCGAACGCTACGGCCAAGCCTACCAGGGCTGACACGCGCGCCTGTGGCTCCTGAGCCGACCTGTTCCCTTCCAGAAAGACGCCCCCACCATGGACCGTATCGAAAGTAAAATTCAGACCAGCAGCCCCGAGTTTCGGGCCAACCGCGAGCACATGAGCGATCTGGTATCGGAACTCAAAGAACGGCTCGTCCAGGCCCAGCTCGGCGGCTCGGAAGCGTCCCGCCAGCGCCACAAGGCGCGCGGCAAACTCCTGGCTCGCGAGCGGATTGAGGCCCTGGTCGATCCCAACACTCCGCTGCTCGAACTCTCACCGCTGGCCGCCTGCGGCATGTACGACGATCCGCCGTCGGCCGGCATTGCGACTGCTATCGGCCTGATCCAGGGGCGTGAGGCCGTGATTGTCTCAAACGACGCCACGGTGAAGGGCGGCACGTATTATCCGATCACCGTCAAAAAACATCTGCGCGCCCAGGAGATTGCCCAGGAGAACCGGCTGCCGTGCGTCTACCTGGTGGACTCCGGCGGGGCCAACCTGCCGTTCCAGGCCGATATTTTTCCCGACCGTGAGCACTTCGGTCGGATCTTTTACAACGAGGCGCGGATGTCGGCCCAGGGCATCCCCCAGATCGCCGTGGTCATGGGCTCGTGTACGGCCGGCGGGGCGTATGTGCCGGCCATGGCCGACGAAAATATCATCGTCAGGAATCGGGGGACCATCTTTCTGGGCGGTCCGCCGCTGGTCAAGGCGGCGACCGGCGAGGAAGTGTCGGCCGAGGAATTGGGCGGCGGCGACGTGCACACCCGCATCTCGGGGGTGTCCGACCATCTGGCCGAGGATGACGAGGACGCCCTGGCCATCACCCGCTCGGTTTTCGAGAATTTCCCCCGGCCCGAGAAGTTTCCGCTCGACCGTGAAGCGCCCCAGGACCCGGCCTACGATCCGGCCGAACTGTACGGCGTGATTCCCCACGACACCCGGGTGCCGTACGATGTGCACGAGGTCATTGCCCGCCTGGTTGACGACAGCCGCCTGCACGAGTTCAAGCCCCGCTACAGCCAGACCATCGTGACCGGCTTCGCCCGTATTCACGGCTATCTGGTCGGCATTGTGGCCAACAATGGGGTGCTGTTCTCGGAGTCGGCGCTCAAGGCGACCCATTTCATCGAGATGTGCAGTCAGCGCAAGGTGCCGCTGCTGTTCCTGCAAAACATCACCGGCTTCATGGTCGGCAAAAAATACGAGCAGGGCGGAATCGCCAAAGACGGGGCCAAGATGGTCCACGCGGTGGCCAACGCCCAGGTGCCGAAGTTCACCGTCATCATCGGCGCCTCAAACGGAGCCGGCAACTACGGCATGTGTGGCCGCGCCTATTCGCCCCGGCTGCTGTTCATGTGGCCCAATTCCCGCATCTCGGTGATGGGCGGCGAGCAGGCCGCAGGCGTGCTGCTGACGGTCAAGCTGCAACAGCTGGCGGCCAAAGGCGAGACCATGACCGACGAGGAACAGCAGGCTTTCAGCGCGCCGACCCTGGCCAAATACGAACAGGAGGGCAGCCCCTACTATTCGACCGCCCGCCTGTGGGACGACGGCATTCTCGATCCGCAAGAGACCCGGACCGTGTTGGGGCTGAGTCTGGCCATGGCCCTGAACGCCCCCATTGCCGACCATCAGGTCGGCGTGTTTCGGATGTAAACCCAGACCACAAGGAGTAGAAGACCGCGATGAGCAACCCGCGTGTGACCGCACTCAAAGACAGTTCCCAGCACCAGGCCGCAGCGCAGCACACATCCCCGGCCTCGGCCGGCGGCCTCGAAGACACGATCCGTAAGATTCTCGAACACATGGGCGAGGACCCTGACCGGGAGGGACTGGTCAAAACGCCCTACCGGGTCGCCCGCGCCTTTGAATACCTGGCCAAGGGCTACGCCCAGGATCCCAGGGAAGTCATCGGCCAGGCGATTTTCACCGAGGAAGACTATCAGGAAATGGTCGTGGTCAGGGACATTGACTTCTACTCGCTGTGCGAGCACCACATCCTGCCCTTTTTCGGCCGCGCCAACGTGGCCTATATTCCGAAACACCGCATTGTCGGGCTGAGCAAAATCCCGCGCCTGGTCGAGGTGTTCTCCCGCCGCTTGCAGGTCCAGGAGCGGCTGACGACCCAGATCGCCAACACCCTCATGGAAGAGCTGGACCCCCTGGGGGTAGGGGTGATTGTCCGTGCCGAACATCTGTGCATGCGCATGCGCGGAGTCGAGAAACAAAACTCCATTGTCACCACCAGTGCGATGCTGGGCGCCTTTCGCAGTCAGCAGGCGACCCGCGAAGAGTTCATGACCCTGGTCAACGGTCAGCGCTGAGGCATATAGTCGGTGGCAAACACGCCGGTCGTCTGCTGGAGGCGCAGCAGAGCAATCTGGTACGCGTAGGTCTGATCGGTCAGCTGGGTGCGGACCTGATTCAGGGCGTTCAGGGCGGTGTTGACATCCAGGCTGGTGGACAGGCCGACGCGGTACTGTTTTGAGGTGATGGTGTAGTTCTCCTGGGCCAGGCTGACCTCTTTTTCCAGGGTCTGGAGCGTCGAGCCGAGCGTCTCGACGGTCAACAGGGCGTCTCTGACCTCGACCTGGATTTCCTTGCGCAACTGATCGACGCGCAGCTGGGCCTGGGCGAGTCGCTCATTTTCTTCCAGCACATCCAACTCCCGCGCCCCGCCATCGAACAGCGGCACCTCGAAGTTCAGAAACAGGGTCCAGAACTGGTCCCGCTCGGCAAAGGTCTCGGCGTCCAGCCGAGGAAAGTCCCACCGGGCGTTGACCCGTGGCGCATAGCGGGCGATGACCAGATTCTTGCGCTGCGTGGCCATCTCCACCCCGATCTCCTGGGCGCGGAAATCCTGGCGCTGGCTGTAGGCCTGGTCCAGCAGCTGCTCGTAGGGTACCGGACTGTAGGCAACCGGCTCGGGCTGGGTGACGCCGAGCGGTTCGGGGACGCCTATCGCTCTGGCCAAGGTGGTGAAGGTCAGCCGTAAACGGTTGTGGTCCGTCACCAGCTGGCGGCGCGCCTGCTCGACCGCGACCTCGGCCCGCAACACGTCGGTCTTGGTGACCTCGCCAACTCGAAACCGGACCTGAGCCTGACGGAGTTCGTCCTGGCTCAGACCCAGGGTGTCGCGGGCGATCTGCATCTGGGCTTGGGAGCGCAGCACGCCGTAGTAGGCTCGGGCAACGCCGAACAAGACCTCCCGGATGGTGAACTCATAGCGTTCGGCACTCTCCCGGACGGCCGCCTTGCCCAGCTGGCGGGAGGCAAAAAAAGCCGGCTCCAATATGGGCTGGGTGATCCGAAAAATCCCCGTCCAGCGC
>WTHE01000097.1 GCA_011523315.1 Candidatus Binatota bacterium | reverse complement strand
GCCAAAGATGGGCAGGCCCTTGGCCCGCATGCGCTCCAGCCAGGCCAGGCTCTTACGGTGCGGGTCGGGGTTGCGTTTGCTGGCCGCAATCGCGTTATGCAGAATCGGCCGCTGAGCCGCTGAGGCCAGTTTTTCCAAAAACGCCAGGTCTTCCTTGATATGGCCGGTGGCCTGGGTGATCTGAACAAAACCGGCATCGCGCTCGCGCAGCACCCGGGCCAGATTCAGAATGTCCTCGTCAACCATGGTGTCGGTGACCATGGGCGTCCCGTCGTAGTCGGCCTGACCCGAGTGCCAGCCCAGTCGCTGAATCGAAAAACCGCACAAGCCGGCGTCCATGCCCTCGGCCAGCAGCTGGCGCATTTGTGCGCGTTCGGCCTCAGTCGCCGGTCGGGTTTTGGCCGCCTCCAGTCCCATGACGTAGGTCATCAGCGAGGCGGTCGGCATGTACTGGATGCAGTTCACGCCCTTGGGCGCGCGGTCGAGCGAGTCGAGGTACTCAGGGATCGTCTCCCAGTCCCAGTCCATGCCGGCTTCCATCGACACATACGGAATGGCCTCGGTGCGGGTCATGGTCAGCATCGAGCGCTCACGAAAGTCGGGCTGACACGGGGCAAAGCCAAAGCCGCAGTTGCCCAGCACCAGCGAGGTCACGCCGTGCCAGCCGGAAATGGTGCAGTACGGGTCCCAGCGGATCTGGGCGTCATAGTGGGTGTGGAGATCGATAAAGCCCGGCGCAACAATCAGGCCGTCGGCGTCAATGACCTGTTTGGCAAAGCCGGGCGCGCGTCCGCCAATCTGGGCGATTTTCCCGTCCCGAATCCATACGTCGGCCCGGAAGCGTGGGACGCGCGTGCCGTCAACAACTGTGCCGCCTTTGATCTGGATATCGAAATCTGCCATGGGTGTGTCCTCCTGCGGGGAATGCGTTTTCTTGCTCAGGGCCGCGGGTCGTTCGGCAACTGGCGCTGGGTAAAGCCGACCACCATGCCAAACGCCTGATCGGTCCCCAGCACGATGGTGTCCGGGCCGTCGGCCGCCGGCCGGTGCTGGTGAGAAGTCAGAAAGTCCCGCGCCTGGCCCAGGTCGCGGGTCTTGAAGATCAAGGAATAAATCCCCTCGCCGTGGGTGTCCAGCTCGCGCCCCTCCGGGCTGTCTGGCGACAGAGGTTCGGACAGCTCGACGACGGTATCTTCGCCAACCGCCACAAACGCGCTGTGCTTGCGCCCGGCGAGCGTCTCCTCGTGCAGCAGGCTGGCGCCCAGCACCTCGCAGTACAGTTGCTTGGTCTTGGCCAGACTGCCGACCACGACGCCGATGTGGGACGCGCCCTCGATGCCGAGCGGGTGCTCGCGCCACGGCTGGCTCGACCAGTCGGGCTTGAGGCGCGGGTCGGGAATATAGTCGCCCGACAGAGCAAACTCCAGCTGGCCCGAGGTCTCTTTGGGATGGGTCCAGATCGCGGCCGTCTTATCGGATGGCTTGACCATTTTGCCGACGAGGTTGAACAGCCGAAATCCTGCCGCGTCGAGCCGTTCGGAAATGGCCCGCACGTCGTCCACATACCAGGCGATGGAGTGGAAGTGCTGGCCAAAGCGATCATGGAATTTTTTGACCGACGGGTTTTTGAGCGGCTCGACCCCGGCCGGCATCATGGGTTCCATGATGACATCCCCGATGGCGATGAGGGAGGCGTTGCGACCGGCCAACTCTTCATAGCCGTTGTAGAATCGATTGACCGCAAACACCTCGTCGTACCAGCGATCAACCGCTTCGAGGTCGTCCACTACATGGGTCAGATGGAACAGCTTGCCTATGCGAAACATGGTCGCCCCCTTGTGCGTGTGTGGCCCGATCATAGCCCGCCCGCCCCGGCGTGGTAAAGAGCAGTAAGGTATGCAGACCCGGAGAGAATTTGCTATGTAATCAGATAACGGTTACACGGTCGCTATGTACACGGTCATCATCAAGAGAAAAACGCTCAAGAGCATAAGAAGAATGCCTGAGCCTATTCAGAAGAAGATGGCCAACCTTGTAGAAGACCTACGTGACAAGGGTCCGATGAGGAATGACTGGCCGAATTTCAGCAAACTTGGAAAAGATCAATACCACTGCCACCTGGCTCACAGTTGGGTGGCGTGCTGGTCTCACGAGCGCAGTTCCGTCGTCATTGAGGTGTCCTATGCAGGCAGTCGTGAAAACGCCCCGTATTGAGGTCGAGATCAGGGGAGAAATCTCTCCTAAGCTGATTGCGGTTTTGGAAGAAGAATTTGGTCCGGATCTTCTCCTTGCAGAGGACGATGATGAAGAGATCTTGGATGTTTTTGCAACCGAGTGGTATCGAGAGATGAAATCGAAAACCACTCCGGGGGATACGCTCAAGATATACCGAGAGAATCATGGGCTGACACAAGCCCAACTCGGCGACATGCTCGGTGGAATTCCCCGTCAGCATGTTTCTAATATGGAACGTGGCATCCGCCCTGTGAGCATGAAAACAGCTCGTAAACTGGCCACAATCTTCAAGGTTTCTCCGGGGAAGTTTGTCTGATTCGACAATTCAGGACTTCGCGTGTGCGTAAGGAGGACGGTATGCCGACGGTGACAGCCAATAATTGCGAGATGTTTTACCAGATTGACGATTTCACCGACCCGTGGCGAACCGATACCGAGACGGTGTGGCTGCAACACGGCGTCGGTCGCAGCACCAGGTTCTGGTATCACTGGGTACCCGGTCTGGCCGGCCGGTATCGGGTCATCCGGCGCGATATGCGCGGCCACGGCCAGTCGGCCGACCCCGGACCGGACCACGGCTGGTCGCTCGACGAGCTGGTGACCGATATGCGTGACTTCATGGATGCACTCGGCCTCGACCAGGTCCATTACGTGGGCGAATCAATCGGCGGCATCCTGGGCGTACTGTTCGCCACCCGCTGGCCGGAGCGCTTCAAGAGCCTCACGATTTGTAACTCGCCGACCACGATTCGTCCTGCGGGCACGCAGGCCCTGTCGAGCCAGGACGGCAGCGTAAACCGGACCCTGGCCCGCGACGGCTCAAAGGGCTGGGGTCGCCTGCTGATCGAAAACAGGATCATCAGCGGCAAAAACCCGGCTCACACCGAGTGGGTCCTGGACGAGTGGGCCAAGACCCCGACCCACGTCTTGCAGGGCATCACCCGAACCCTGGACGGCGCGGACACCGCACCGCTGCTGCCCCAGGTCAGCGTGCCGACCCTGATCCTGGCCCCGGCCCACAGCCCGATTACACCGCTGGCCGACCAGCTGTCCATGCGTACCGGGATTCCCAACGCCCGTATCACGGTGGTGGAAGGACCGGGCCACGAAATCTATGTGGACGAGCCGCAGCAGTGTTTGCAGGCCGTACAGGATTTTCTGGCTTCGCTGGACTAGCAGGGGAGGGACGCCGGGCACCAACGGTGCCCGGGCAGGATCTTATATCATTTCTTCTTGACAAGTATCCATTATACGGGCAAGCTTGCAGGCGATGAA
>WTHE01000425.1 GCA_011523315.1 Candidatus Binatota bacterium | reverse complement strand
CAGCGCGCTGCCGGCAACCGTTCGTGCGCGGCTCAGCCGAGCCCTGAGCTATCCAGACCAGTCGGCCGGCGCGCTGGCCGACCCCGCAGTCCTCATTCTTCACGCCGACCTGACGGCAGAAGAGGCCCTGACCCGCCTCAGCCACAGTCGCGGTCCGGTCGCCAGCCGCCTCTTCGTCCTCAATCGCGCCCAGCGCCTGGTCGGTGCTGTGACGCCGGGTCAGCTGCTCACCAGCCGGCGCGACGCGCCCCTCGACTCTCTGGAACTGAGCCCGGCGCATGCGGTCCCGGACCGTGTCAGCGCTGCGACCCTGCGCGCCACCGCCGCAGAGCCGCTCGCCGTGGTTGACCCGCAGGGCACCTTCGTGGGCGCCATTGGCTCCGACGCCCTGACCCGTCTCGACCCGCAGCAGCACCGCCCCCCGGCCGCGCACCTCGTCGCTGCGGTCGGCGAACTGTACTGGCTCGGACTCCGGGAGATATTCGGCGGCTTGAGTTCCGGGTCCCGTTCGGCCGAGCCCCCAGGAGAAACCCCCCGTGCCGACGCCTGAGCCGACTATCGAACGCCTGCTGACCGAGGATTTTTTTGCCCGTCACCCCGACGAGGCGGCGGACCAGCTCGAACTCTCCACACCGGCCGAGGCGGCCGAGATTCTGGCCCAGCTGAGCCCACGGATTGCGAGTGCCGCCTTTCGGCGTGTGGCGCCGGCCAAGGCGGTGGACATTCTGGGCGAGAGCGACCGCGAGCAGGCGCTACCGCTCCTGCGCGATCTCGACCCTCCCCAGGCTGGCGCCCTGCTCAGCAGCCTCAGCGAACAGCAGCGTCAGGAGCTGCTGGCCGGTGTGGCGCCGGCCGAGGCCAGGCAACTGCGCTCCCTCATGGACTATCCTGCGGACAGCGCCGGTCGGCTCATGGACCCCCGTATTGCCGTCTTTCGGCCTGGCATGACGGCCGAGGCGGCGCTGGAGCGGCTGCGGTCGCTGCGGCAGGGACGGCGTTTCTCCGACCTGCTGCTCGTGGACGAGGAAGGGCGTCTGTCCGGCACCGTTCCGCTGCACGAGGTCGTGCTGGCCGAACCGGACAGCCTGCTGACCGCCCTGGTTGCGGGTCCGCCGGCTGCCGTGTCGGCATTCGCCACGCGGGAAGAGGTCGTCACGACCCTGGAAAGTCACCAGCTGGCCAATATTCCCGTGATCGACTACGACGCCAAGCCGGTCGGCAGTATCCGGCTGGCCGAGCTGGTGTCGGCGGTGGAAACCGAACTGTCCGCCGATCTGGTCAGCATCACCGGCGCCAGCAAGGACGAGCGCGCCCTGTCGCCCGTTGGCTTTGCGGTGCGTAAGCGCCTGCCGTGGCTCCAGATCAACCTGCTGACCGCCTTTGTGGCCGCGTCGGTGGTCGGCCTGTTCGAGGACACCATTGCCCAGTTCACCGCCCTGGCCGTCCTCTTGCCGGTCGTGGCCGGGCAGTCGGGCAACACCGGCGCCCAAGCCCTGGCGGTTGTCCTGCGCGGGCTGGCCCTGCGTGAAATCACCCTGCGCCACTGGCCGCGAATCGTGACCAAGGAGTTCTCGACCGGGCTGGTGAACGGCCTGGGGGTCGCCCTGGTCACCTGTGCGGGCGTGTACGTGTGGAGCGGATCGACCGGGCTGGTGCTCGTCATCGGCATCGCCATGGTGCTGTCGATGGCGATTGCCGGCGTGGCCGGCGCCCTGATCCCGGTCGTGCTGTCGATGCTGGGCCAGGATCCGGCCCAGTCCTCCTCAATCGTTCTGACCACCGTCACCGACGTGTTCGGCTTCTTCAGCTTTCTGGGTTTGGCGGCGGTGTTTTCTGCTCTCTTATGAATCGGTCGCGTGGAACGGAGGGGCGACGATGACGATACTGTTGATTGTTGCCGGACTGACGGTGCTGATTTCAAGTCTGTGCTCGCTGTTCGAGGCCACGCTGTACTCGGCCCGCCTCGGCGCGCTCGAAGCCGAGAAGGCCGAGGGCAAATACGCCCGCCGCGCCAGTCGGTTCATCGCCATGAAGACGAATATCGCCCAGCCGACCTCCGCGATCCTGGTGCTCAACACGATTGCCAACACGGCCGGCGCAACCCTGTGCGGGATGTACGCCGCCCAGCTGCTGGGCGCGGGCTGGGTCCCGGCGTTTTCCGCCGGTCTGACCCTCGCCATCCTGTTTGTGGGCGAGATTCTGCCCAAGACCTATGGCGCTACCCACTGGCGCAGCATCTGGCGGCTGATCGTCTGGCCGCTGGCGCTGATGCAGCGCGGCCTGTCCCCGATCATCCGGGTCACCCAGGCGTTTGCCAACTTCTTCACCGGCAGCCTCGGTACGCCCGCCGTCACCGAGGATGAGATCCGGGCCTATATTCATCTGGGGCGAAAGGAAGGCGAGCTGTCCGCCTCGGAACAGCGGCTCCTCAACGCGGTGTTTCATTTTGACGATATGCTGGCGCGCCAGGTGATGGTCGCCCGCCAGGAGGTCGTGTTCTTCGATGTCCACTGGTCACTCGAAAAATGTCTGGCCGTGGCCAGGGAAACGCGCCATACCCGCTTCCCGCTGTGCGTCGGGTCCCTGGACGAGGTGCTGGGGCTGGTCCATGTCAAAGACCTGCTGGGCATCACCGACGGCCGGGACGACGTGCTCAGGTCGGTCGCCCGGCCTCTGCGTCACATCCCCGAGACCCTGCCGCTCAGCCGGCTGCTGCGGGAGATGCAACACACCCACCAGCACATGGCCCTGGTCGACGATGAGTATGGGTCGGTCGTCGGCGTCATCACCATGGAGAATGTCGTCGAGCAGATTGTCGGCGCGGTGCAGGACGAGTTTGACAGCGAGCCGCCGGACATCGTGCCGCACGAACCCGGCGTCTTCACCGTGCGCGGCCAGCTGCCGATCGAGCGGGTGAACCGCGAGCTGGGCCTCGACCTGTATGCGCCCGACGTGGACACGCTGTCGGGGCTGCTGGTCAGCCGCCTGAACCGCTTGCTCAAGGTCGGCGATCAGGTCCGGCTGCGGGGCGCGGTCGCCGAGGTGGTCGAAGAGCAGGGCGGCCGGGCGACCCAGGTCCGCCTCCGTATTGCCGAGAGCGACGCGGACGACGAGTCCGCTTCTGAACAGAGCGAATCCTGACAGCCGTGTTGTCGCCGTGCTGTGAAGCGCCGTGGACTCGGCTTGGATAGACAGCCTGATGGGGTGGCAAGCCGCCCCGGGTGGATTTGTGGGTAGTGCGTCATTTTGAACTTCTCGCTTCGAGGAGGACGCTCCTGACGCAGAAATCTCCCTGCGCTGGCGCGCCCTTCGACGAGGCTTCCTTCGCCTTCGCTCTGCTACGCTCAGGACAGGCTTCCCCCTTTAACAAACGTGCGATGCATATTATGCCGATTGCGCTCTTCAGGCCGTCCATTCGCCCCCTCACCCGGCCCTGCGGGCCACCGTCTCCCTCAAGGGGCGAGGGTAAAAAAGCCCCTCTCCCCTTGAGGGAGAGGGGTTGGGGTGAGGGGTCTC
>WTHE01000371.1 GCA_011523315.1 Candidatus Binatota bacterium | reverse complement strand
GTTGCGAACCTCGCGTGGTGGCCCCGCTTCCGCCCGGTCCAGCAACTCCAGCGCCTCCCTGTAATGCGTCCCCTCGCGACCCGCGCCCGTCAGATAACGGGTGACGGACTCCACCGCTTCCGCGTAGCGCCCTCCCTGCAACGCGACTTGGGCATGCCTGAACCAGAATGCCTCGGGCAGTGCTACATCATGCTCGCCCTGCAACTCCAGAATACGGTCCAGCGACGATTTGGCCGCGGTATGGTCCCCATTTCCGATATGGCGCTCAGCCTCCAGCAGATAGCGGTCGGCCTGCATCTCTGGCGGCAGTTGGGCCGCCACTTCGACCACCGGTATGCAGGGCAACACGACCAGTACCAAAACAATCAGGCAACGGAACTGCATTTGCTCTCCCTCCCTTTCGGCCAGAATCCGTAATTACTATCTTACCTCTTGACAGACCGGGCGAGCCCGGACGTTGTCCGTCGTCTCATGCAGACGATCATACCGCCGGATGGTGGCGCACGCCTGCTCGGTCTGCCGCCAGGCGTCGACCAGAGCGGCGACACACGCAGCTTTACACCGGGAGTTGAGTTGCGTCGCCTCTTCCGGGCCGGTCCAGGCGTCCCGACAGCGATCCACGGACGTAGTGGTGCCCTCTGCCCACTGCACTGCCGCCAGGGGAGCCCCGGCACCGCAGAAGGCGAGGAGGAGGACGCCAACCCCATCATGCCTCAACCGTCGCCCCTTCATACGCCCTCCCTCCTCAGTGTTAGCGGGAACACACGCCCTTGGAACAGGACCTCAGCGTCCGCCGCGTGTTCTCGGGCAGCCAAAATTGCCATTCTTGTCACTCGTAAACTCAGCACCTTTGATATCCCAGCGGAGGAGAAAGCCGACGCACGCAGCATAGTCATACTGCCCTAAACTCCGCGTCGGGATGGCATCCTTTGCCCCAGCCCCACGAAGCGGGAACCAGTTGGTGTAATAGGGGTTCAATTCCGAGCGATTTTGACCGCAGAAGCTGCCCCTCTGCGGCACATCATGGGAACAATAGAAGACTGTCACATCCTGGGGGCAGGTATTCTCAAAAATCACATACTCGCCGCTGGTGGAAACGGAGATACAGGGCAGCCCATTCTGCCTGGTCTCGGAACTCTTGACGGTGGTGCTTAAAAGGCTACCCAGCAGTACGACCGTTAAGACGGTCCCCCACAGTCTTCCGCGCTTCATATTCCTCCTGGTGGCGGGCCTATTGGCACACGGAACAGTTGACAAGTCCGTTCATCCGACGGACCACGTCGCAGGCCTGCGCTTTTTCTGCATAGGCTTCGGCCATGTCATAGGCGCAGGCTAATTGACACTGCGTACTGACCTGAATCTGATCCGCTGGACCGGTCCAGGCTCCGTAACACTGGGCAAAGGGATTGGGCTCCTCATATTGCGCTACGCTGACCGCACTGGACAGACCGCCCAGCAGCGCGACTGCGACGACAATCCTCCACAAGCGTCCTGGTCTCACGAAACACCTCCTTCCAAGCAGGAATACTACCCTGTACCATCATGGCTCCCTGCCCCGCCCTATCCATTTTGGGTATTTTTCGGCCTGGGAAGAATTTTTTCGCACCCTCCCTGCGCTTCACGCCTTTCAACCCCCGTCCCTCTTGAATCGGTCCTGAGGTGCTTCGACTTCGCCCCCCTGGGGCTCCGCCCTTCGGTTCTACTCAGGACAGGCTCAGCAGGAACGGAGACGGTGGAGAAAGGTCAGGCGTCCGGGCAGGGCAGCCCAGCCGTGGCCAGCACGAGCTGCACGAGGTCCGCTTGGCGGGAGAGACCGAGCTTGGCGTGAATCTGCTTGAGATGAAAGCGTACCGTCGCCTGCGACCGGTAGGTTCGATTCGCAATGTCCTTGACCGCCTGCCCCTGGGCTACCGCAGCAGCGATACGGCTCTCGGCAGGGGTAAGCCTCAAGGTGGTGGCGACGGTGGCAGGGTCAACGTGCGGGCGCTGACCGGGGTCAAGCAGCAGGACAAGCACGGCGACCCGGTTGGCTCCAAAGTCCGCCCGGTGGGCAAGCGGGGTGATATGCACGGTGAGCGGCAGGCGGCCAGCAGCTCGGCGCAGGGTTAACGACCCGCCGACGGCAACGCGGTCCCATCGTGGCAGCGCCTGAACGAGCAAACGCTGGAGCGGAGCGGTGTCGGCCGGATACTGGGCACGCAGAAAGCCGTCCTCGTCGCGGATACCGTCGCCCTGCCGGAGCAGACGCAGGGCAGGAGCATTGGCCTCGTGGATGCGCCCACGGCGGTCCAGCAACAGCCCGCCGAACGAGGCAGTGTCGAGGAGACGGGTCAGGGGAGTGTGGAGAACCTCGGCACGGGCCAGGGCCTGACGCACCTGCACGAAATGCCGCAGGTGGGGCAGCAGGGCCGTGAGAAAGGCGAGACGCGCCGCGCTCCACTCCTCAGAGTCGAGGGGGTCCGTCGAGACCCAGGCAATATGGCTGTCCTCTGGCCCGGCCAGCCGGACGAGCACCCCGTTCGCTGACCCATAGCCCCGCAAGAGTTCGTTATAGGCCGAAGAGGTGCGCAATTCAGAAGCGGTGAACAGCGCTGGGCAAGGCGTGAGGCACCCGGCGGGCAGGCGCAGAAATCGGGGTACGCGTTCGTCGCGGGGAAAATAGTCGCGGAGATACGACGTTGTGTCAACTGGCGTCTCGTGGGCGTAAAAGCGCTCGAAGAGCACCTCAATGTCGGCCCGCGTATGGCCGCTCAGGACCAGCAGATGACTGCCGAGCGGCGTCCTGAGCACCTCGTCAATCAACGCGGACGCATGAGGCCACCGGCGGTCATCCAGCGCCGCCTCGTGCAGGGCGGCAATGATGCGCTCGAACTGATCCTGCTGGCTCATCACTGTTGCTCGCCGTCGAGATGGCCTGCGGCTGGTGATGCGGCGAACGGGCCAACTCAGGTCCGTGGTGCCGTCCGCTCAATGAGAGTCTTCAGCGCTATCATCGATTCCTCGTGCTGATGCTGGAGCGCGGTCATCGTTTCTTCATGCTGCGCTTTGCGATCCGCTGCCGCCTCCCCCATGCGACGCAGCCCGACATAGATCAAACCACACTGCAAGAGCCTAACGCCCACGCCTCCGACGGCTGTTAGCACATCTGTCCACAGCGGCTGATTGGCCGCCTGCAACGCGACCACCGCAGCTTGGGCCGATGCTTCGTACTCTCCCATGTCTCCCCATAGAATAGAATTCCGGTGTGTGTCAATGCTCGTCGGGCTGGCCGTGTAGAGGGACGTTATCGCTCGTTTATCTCGTTTATATTGTCATCAGACATGTCCTCGGCGGACAGACCAGGGTGCCATCCGGGCTGCCGGAGAACGCAAGAGGCAGCACACGTTGCCAAAGTGAAGACCGAGGAGGATTGTCCGGTGTGGCCGCCGGAGCAGAGCAGAGCACGACAAGACTGAGCCCCTACCCATCTCCGGCGCCGCTGGCCTCGACCCGGACCGTCACCACAGCCGTGTCGTGATACTGCTG
>WTHE01000118.1 GCA_011523315.1 Candidatus Binatota bacterium | reverse complement strand
GGTTGGTTACTTGGGGCGTGCCGAGAGTTGGACCGACTGCCAAGCAACTACCGCTTGGAATCCAGACGACGCCAACTGCCTACCGAACGGAAACGACGGGGACTCGGTGCGGGTACTTGCTCCACGTCATGCCAGCGACTATGCCGCGGAGCGGACGCGCTTGTTAAAAGAAGCTGATGAAGCAGAGCGTTCGCGCGCAGCGGCTTCCGGTAAGAAGCCTCCTACGCCCAAAGCGCTTGAGAGAGCGCACGGCAAGGTATTCGGGCCGACCCTGCCAGATCGCTTATCCGCCGCATTGATGCTTGATACCGCAGATTATAGAAAGTACGGCTGGAACCAGCCCCCAGCTGCATGTGAGATCGTTTACACTCGCCTCCCGCTGTCGCCTGTTCTGCGGCGGCGCGTTCACCCGGTTCGCAAGGCCGACCCCAAACGATTCACCGTCGCACGCTACATTCTTGCGGGACGACCTCGCCCGAGAATTGAAGACGCGGTCAAAATTGGCGAACTCATGCGCCTCGCTACACTCTCCAGGTTTGGGTGGGACAACGGGAGACCAAAAGCGCCCCCAGTGATTTCAGGTCGCGGCCCTAACGGAGAGCCTTTGAGCGGTAGGCGGCATTCTCACGCTTTCTGGCTACCCGAAGACGCTGATGGGGACGGCTGGGTCGATCACATAGTGGTCTATGCGGAGGAAGGTTTCGATCATGAAGTCCGGGAGAAGCTGGATCGCGTGACCCGATTGTATGTCAGCAGGAGAGATTCAAGTGGGAATGAGGGGAACGAAGAAACAGGGCGTCAGGAATGGCGGCTGGCCTTGGAAGGCTTTGGCTGCCCGGATGACTTTGCAGATACGTCGCGGTTGTTCGGTTGCTCAGACCACTGGGCCAGCGTGACGCCCTTTTTGGCGGCCGGCCATTTGAAAAAGGCAGGGTATGAAGGCGAGATACGCCGACTTTTACAGAGCCGCGAGATCGTGCCTGCATCACATGTCGATGCTGTTACTGTCGAAACTCATACTATCAAGGTTCACGGCACTCCCCGTCGCCCAGTTCAATTCCATCGTTTTCGTTCACGCGGAAGAGAAAAACAACCAGATGTGCAGGGAGCCTTGTTGCGTCTGTGTTTCCCCAAACCAGTCGAAGGTCCCTTAGCTCTTGGTTACGCTTGTCATTTCGGTCTCGGGATGTTTGCCCGCTGTGAAGATTAACCACATGTCCGCAGCGCTTCGGTACTTGTCTCGCATCCGCGTAAAGATTCCCTTGAGTTAAACCTGAAAGGGTCATGGCTATGCCTGAAATAATCAGCGCCAAACAGCTCCGAGCGCGCTTGCAGGATGTCGCTGAAAAGGTGCGATACGGCGGGCGCTTCACCGTGTTGTACCGCAGCCGTCCGGCCTTCGATATCGTACCGGTTGGCAATCCCCCGCTTGACACCACGCCGTTGGAATCGGACCCGCTCTACCAGGCTCCGGCTGTTGGCGCGTCTGAATCGGGAGATGCCGCCACCCGGCATGACGAGGTGCTGTACCGGTGAGACAAATGTTCGTGGATACGGCCGCGGGGTGCGGCACCGACTGCTGTAGCTTTGCGGTGATGCGAGAGTTGCGCATTCGTCGCGCGTTGACGCTGGACCATCATTTCCGGCAGATGCGCTCTGAGGTTGTTCCGTGAGTGGTGAAACGTATATGCCCGACCATCAACAACTGTCCCTGGGTCTGCCCCCACCGCCGGCTGGTAGCGATACGCCCCTGATTCCGGCCCGCATGGTCAACGAGTGGGTCTACTGTCCCCGACTGGCCTATCTGGAGTGGGTCGAGGGGGAGTGGGCCGACAGTGGGGACACGGCGCAGGGGAAACGGGTCCACGCACGGGTGGATGAAGGGAGCGGTCATCTGCCGGGGCCGGACGAGCTGGGCGAGGACATGCGGCAAGCGCGCTCCGTCACGCTGTCTTCGGAACGGCTTGGCGTCATCGCCAAAATGGATGTAGTCGAAACGAGCGACGGCACGGCCATGCCGGTGGACTTCAAAAAAGGTAAGCGGCCGCATGTTGCCGCCGGGGCCTACGAGCCTGAGCGGGTGCAGGTGTGCGTGCAGGCCATGATTCTGGAGGACAATGGCTATCAGGTTGAGCAGGGCGCACTGTGGTACGCCGGCTCACGAGAGCGGGTGCCGGTTGTCCTGGACCGTGAACTGCGGGCGCGGACCCTGGACGCCATCTCGGGCCTACGCGCTGCTGCTGCGGCCGGTCGTCGTCCGCCACCGCTTCAGAGCAGCCCCAAGTGCCCGCGCTGCTCACTGGCCGGCATCTGCCTGCCGGACGAGACCAACCTGTTCCACAAAGGCTATCCCCCGCGTCCGCTGAATCCTGCGGACGACCCCGCGCTTCCGCTCTATGTACAGACACCGGGAGCCCGGCTGCGCAAGAGTGGGGAGCAGTTAATCGTCGAAACCGAAGGGGAAAAGGTGGAACTGCCCATGATCGACGTGTCACAGGTTGCCTTGTTCGGCCCGGTTTCGGTGACGACCCCGGCGCTACACGCCCTGATGCGGGCCGAGATTCCGGTGTCCTGGTTTTCTACCGGGGGATGGCTACTTGGTCATACGGTTGGCACGGGGACGGGCAATGTCCTGGTGCGTGAAGCGCAGTATCGGGCAGCGTTCGATACCGGGCGCAGCCTTGTTTTGTCACGCGATCTGGTCGCGGCAAAAATACGCAATTCCCGGACCATGCTGCGTCGCAACTGGCGTGCCGACCGGGGTACAGAGGCCAGGGAAGCAACGCTGACGCGGCTCAAGCATGTGGCCGAGCGGGCGACCCAGGCCACACAGACGCAAGAGCTGCTGGGCATAGAAGGCGAGGCGGCCGCAGTCTACTTTGCGCAGTTTGAGAACATGCTGACCGTGGAGGGACAGAAAGGCGAGGCCGTGTTTTCGTTCTCCAAGCGCAACCGCCGCCCGCCTGCCGATCCCGTGAACGCCTTGCTGTCCTTGGCATATGCCTTGGTGACGCGCCTGTTCACCGGAACGCTTGCCGCAACTGGGCTGGACCCCTACATGGGCCTCTACCATCGCCCACGCCCCGGCCGTCCGGCGCTGGCCCTTGACTTGATGGAACCGTTTCGCCCCATTGTTGCCGACTCGTGCGTGATTCAGGTCATCAATAACGGCGAGGTCAAACTGGACGATTTTGTGTGGAATGGACCAGCGTGCGCGCTCAAACCCGGAGGACGCAAAGCGTTTATTGCGGCGTTTGAGCGCCGCCTCGAACAGGAAACCACCCATCCGCTGTTCGGCTATCGGGTCTCCATGCGTCGGCTGATTGACGTACAGGCCAGACTGCTCGCCCGGCATCTGCAAGGCGAAATCCCCACCTACCCCCACTACCTCCCTCGGTAACAGTTATGGCAAACGAACACCTCTATATCGTCACGTATGACATTGCCGAGCCCAAGCGCTGGCGTCGTGTTTTTCAGACCATGAAGGGCTACGGCCACTGGCTGCAACTGTCGGTCTTCCAGTGCC
>WTHE01000413.1 GCA_011523315.1 Candidatus Binatota bacterium | reverse complement strand
GTTCATCACGTGCAGGTGGCTGGGGCAGCCGCCGTTGGCCCCGACCGGTACCGCGACGTCGCAGGCTTTGGGCGGTGGGGGGTGTAAATCCTCAACGACCAGGGGGGTGCCAGGCTCGTACAAAACGGCAGCTTTCATGAATCGTCTCTCCCTTCCCTCTCAGCAGGCACCACAAGACCGGCAGGACTCCCCCCCCCTTCTTTTTTCAAACTGAGGAAAATCAGGGGGTTACGGAGAAAAAATGGGCTATTTTTGGGCTGTGAGGAACATCCAACCAGCATCGACATCGGGTGCCTCCGCACTCTGACTGCATCAGATTATTATTTGTATCATAATTATTTATATCATAACATGCGCCCCGCTGGATGACCAGCGCACGCCCTCCGCCCAGTCCGCTCTGCATTGAAGCGGTCTCCGTCGGCGTTGTGCCCGAACAAGAATGACTACGCGAGTGGCCGCTAGACCGCGCGGCGGCCGTGTGTTATGGATAGCATCCCCCATCGAGAAAGGTATCGTCGGACATGGGCGCTCCGGCCTGTGTCCGACGAACGAAGAACAATCCAACTATGACCCGCCCTATCGGATTTCCGTGAAAGCCTCGTCGGACGCAGTCGAACGAACCGGACTGGCGGCGCGCCTCTTCGCGGTCCTTCGGCCGGGAGACGCCAGGGCCGCCGCAGTAAACGCACGCGCTCTGAGGCTGACGTACAGGTCTCGATTCGTCGAAATTTCGCTCGGCGATATCAAGGCCACAGAGGTAGGACGCGGGTGGCGCTGGTCCAGCATACGGTTTCGTCATACCGCTGGCGAAGTGGCCGTGTCGGGGCTGTCGCCGACTGCCGCCGAGGCGTTCGCCGATGCGCTGGAGACGGCCAGGGTTCACTGGTGGCGCCGGGTGCTCGGAACGCAGATCGAGACACTCCGGTCGGTCCACGACCGGTTAGCACAGTTCGCGGACCCGCCGGCTTATCTAACCCGCAGCGCCTTCGCCGAGTTGAGACGCGTTGCGGAAAAGGCGACGGAGCGATTCGTAGCCGGTTGGCCGAGCACGCTATCGGATGCCCCGGAAATCCGCCTGCTGACAACAATCCTGGAGTTTCTGGACGATCCCGCCCATTTCCTGAAAAAAGCCAACAGCCTCTTTGTCACGAACGAACTGAGCCGGTCGCGGCAATTCTTCGACCAGATTGAGGCGCGGCCGCTGACCGACGAACAACGCAAGGCGGTCGTTATTAACGGCGATCGCAACCTCGTAGTCGCTGCGGCCGGCAGTGGCAAGACCTCGGCAATCGTGGCCAAGGCCGGCTGGCTGCTGTACAGAGGCTACCGGCACCCGCCAGAACTGCTGCTGCTAGCCTACGCAAAAGACGCCCGTAAGGAGTTGGAGGAGCGGCTCCGCAAGCGGCTCGGCGACGACATGGTGCGCGCCATGACAGTGAAGACCTTCCACAGCCTGGGTCTGGATATCGTCGGCAATGTCGAAGGCCGGCGGCCGGCTCTGGCCAAGGTAGCGGAAGATGACCGGGCACTGACCGACCTGCTGAAGCGCATCGTCACCGACCTGCGGACAGACCATACAATTTCGGCAACGCTCCTCAACTGGTTCCAGGAACAATTCGCGCCCTACCGGCACCAGTCCGAGTTCCGGACCTGGGGCGCATACTGGGACTACATCCGCCGCTACGAAATCCGGGCGCTGAAAGGGGAAAAGGTCAAAAGCTTCGAGGAATGCGAAATCGCCAATTTCCTCTACCTTCACGGCACGAACTACGAGTATGAACGCGCCTATGAGCACGACACCGGGACGCCGGAGAAGGGGCCGTACCGTCCTGACTTCTATCTCCCGGACGCCGCTATCTACATCGAGCATTTCGGGATCAACGCCAACGGCAAGACCGCTCCGTTCGTTCCGCAGGAGGAGTATCACAGGTCGATGAAGTGGAAGCGTAAGCTGCACGCCGAACGCGGCACCACCCTGATCGAAACCTTCAGCTATGAACACGCCGCCGGCACCTTGACCCGGAACCTGGCGGCAAAACTCCAGGAGCACGGCGTCCTCCTGTCTCCGATTCCACCTGCCGAAGCCTTCACCGTCCTTGAAGAACAGGGCCGGATCGGTCCGTTCATACGCCTGCTGGCGACCTTTCTGCACCATTACAAGGGCACCCGGCTAACATTTCCTGAGGTAGCGGCTCGCGCCGTGCGTGCGCCGGATCGAACGCGGGCCGACGCCTTTCTCGCCGTGTTTGAACCGATTTTCGAGCGTTATCAGGAAACCCTGTCCCGGGCGGGACAGATCGACTTCCACGACATGATCGGCCGGGCGGCGGACCATGTCGAGACCGGCCGCTACCGCAGTCCGTTCGGCTACATCCTCGTTGATGAGTTCCAGGACATCTCACCCGACAGGGCGAGGCTGCTCAAGGCGCTGCTTGACCAGGCACCGGGGTCCCAGCTGTTCGCCGTCGGTGACGACTGGCAAGCGATATACCGGTTCGCCGGGTCTGACATCGGCATCATGCGAGAATTCCGGGAACGCTTCGGCGACAGCGAAGACCTCTCTCTGGAGACGACCTTCCGCTGCGCAGACCGCATCGCCGCAGTCGCAACCGAGTTCGTCTTGCGTAACCCCGCGCAGATTCCCAAGACGGTTCGCTCGGAGCGAAAGGCGGGCGAACCGCGCATCCATGTCGGCCTTCCCGGTGAGGAGAACCTGTCCCTGTTGAAGGACACGCTCGACAGAATCGCCGAAGATGCTGCCAAACACGAAGGGCCGGCGACCGTCTTGGTATTGGGCCGGTACCGGCACACGCTGCCGCAGAACAGGCCCGCTCTGGCACGGCAATACCCTGGCCTGCGGTTCACCTACAGGACGGTGCATGGGTCCAAGGGGCTCGAAGCTGACTATGTCGTACTGCTCGGCCTGTGTTCCGGGAAGTACGGCTTTCCCACCGAGATCGACGACGATCCGCTGCTCAACTTGGTTCTCGCGTCGGCCGAAGGGTATCCAGACGCCGAGGAGCGCCGTCTCTTCTATGTCGCCGTCACCCGCGCCAGACGCCATGTCTTCCTGCTTGCCGAGGGCGGGCCGCCGTCTTCTTTCGCCAGGGAACTGGCCGGGAACGGATACGACGTCACCGTTTTCGGTGGGTCGCCGACAGGTGCCGTCCCCTGCCCGATATGCGTAGAGGGACGCCTCACACGCCGCGAAAACAGGCAGGACGGCAGCATTTTCTACAGCTGCTCGAACTATCCCTATTGCGAACACCGGCAACCCCCGTGTCCAGGTTGCGGCAAGGGACTGGTAGTCAAGGCAGACGGCGGTTTCCATTGCCGCGACTGCGGCCAATCCATTGAGTCCTGCCCCCAGTGCAGCGGCTGGCTCCAGACCCGAATGGGCAAGTACGGCCGCTTCCTGGGCTGCACGAATTATCCCGCGTGCGTCTATACTCAGAATCTTCGGCAGAAACCGCCTCAGAGAGGGACGGCTGCCATGCTTCAATGAGGCCGGGGCAGAAGGTGCCCCGG
>WTHE01000703.1 GCA_011523315.1 Candidatus Binatota bacterium | reverse complement strand
CGAACAGGCCCCTCAGCCCTTCCCGCAAGCCTTCTCTCAACACGTCCTCGGGCCTGACCGGATCGGCCGAGGCGTCGTCCCGGCCGTCTTGTGTCCCTCCGTCACGCTGCGACGCTGGGGGCAGGATTTTGTCCAGGACCTGCTCTTGCAGGGCTTCGACTCCCTGGGTGACAAGGCCGCGCTGGACCCGCCGGGCTATTGCCACAAGGTCAGGCACAGGTTTTGCGCCGGGCAGGCTGCCACGCACGGCAAAGGGCAGCGCAATCCGTCCCTGCTCGTTGCTGAGCAGGCTGGCCAGCCGCACGCCGTCTTGAATATCCTGTGACAGCTCCTCGGCCAGAATGAGTTGGCCCTCAAAGTCAACGGTCTGGTCGTAGTCCAGCCAGCCCTGGCCCCGAGTCGTATAATCGGCCGCCGCCAGCCGCACATCGTCAAGCAGGATTCTGCCCTGGCTGAGCCGCAGGCGGCCGCCCAACTCGACAAACTCGGTGTCTCGGCGACTGAAAAGGGCCGGGTACTTCTGGCGCACGCGGGGCGAGATGAAATTCGTCAGACCCGGAATACCGGTGATCTGCCCCAGCACCTCGTCGGCAATGTTGAGGTCGGTCAGCGCCCCGTCCTTGATCTGCAACTCACCCTGACCGTCCAGGCTCGGTCTCAGGGCTGGCCAGTCCTGGCCGCTGCCCGTCAGCTCAAGGCTGAAATCGGCCGTGCCGTGCGCGGAGTCGGACGCTCCGGGCAGGTAGACCCTGAACAACTCGGCCAGCTCGATGTTCGAGACCTGCGAGGCGAGTCGGAGCCGGGGCGGGCTGGCAGCCGCAGCGTAGCGTCCCGAGGCACTGATCGAGCCGCCCAGCGTATGGACACTCAGCCGCTCAAGTGTGGCCACCTGGTCGAGCAGGGACAGTTCGGTCTGGAGGTCGGTGTAGTCAACTGCGGCCAGCCGGCCCTGAGCCGAGGAGAGCGTGGCGTCGAGCGCCAGCCGTCCGCCCTCCAGCCGCAGCCGGCCTTCGGTCTCGAGACTGCTGAGGACATCCGAGGCGGCTTGGCCATCACCCCCGACATCCGCCAGCCACAGCTCGGGCGAACTCAGGCTGTAGCGTGCGTCCAGGGGGTTGAGGCGGGCCAGGTCTGCGGCCAGCGCGAAGGCCGATCTGCCGATCCGGGCCGAGGCGTTCTGGATGCTGGCGCCCTGACCGGTCAGGCGAACCGAGGCGTTCAGGTCGGTCAGCGGTTGGGGGAGTTGGGGCGGGCTGGCGCTCGCCTGGTGGAGGTCAAACGTGCCGGTCACCGCCGGCCATCGCTCTTCGGCCAGCGCTCCCTTAATGCGGCAGTGCAGCTCCAGCTGTCCGGCGGCAGACAAAGCGTGCAGCTCAGGCACAATCTCGCGCCAGCCGGCCAGATCGACCCGGTTGGAGTCCAGCTGCAAGTCCAGGTTCGGAGGAGTGCCGAGGCTGACCTCGCCGCTGGTGGTCAGGGCCAGGGTGTGCAGCTGGATTTTTGTCTCCTGGAGATCGACACGCTCCGGCGTCAGGCGGGCCTCGGTTGTCACCACCAGCGGAGTGGCCTGGGGTTTGCGAAACTGATCGCCAAACTCAAGCGCGCTGTCCGTGGCTTCGACTGTTGCGGTGAGGGCCAGATCGTCCAGCCCGCCCTCAGCCCGGAGCGTCACCGTAGCCGGACCCTCAGCCCTCAGTTCAGGCGGGAGATGGGCGGCCAGCGGGTCAAAGCGCAGCAGCCGAGGCAGGTCGAACGGCCCCAGGGCAATGTCGCCATCGAAGCGCAGGGCGGCCATATCGGCGCTCAGCGGACCCACCTCACCCGTCACCCGCAGATTGGTCTGGTCGGACTCAAACACCGAGGCTGTCAGTCGCACATCCGACACCATCAGGGCTGCGGCCGTTCCCGACACGCGGCTGCTGAGACGCAGCGGGCCGGACAGACCGAGGCCGGCTGGAAGTGTCTCGGCAACCTGGGGCAACGCCTGGGCCAGGGCGGCACTGTCGAGCGGGTCGAGGCTGAGGCTGGCGTCAACGGCCAGCTGCTCGACCTGCCCCTCCGGTCCCAGCGGTCCGAAGCTGCCCGATACGTGGAGGTTCTGTTGCTCGGCCAGAAAGGCTGCCGACAGCTCCAGGCTGAGCGGTTGGTCAAAGCTCAGATCCTCGACCTCCAGGTCGAGTTGGCTGAGACGCAGCTCGGTCTGGGTCTGACGGTCGGTGTAGTGGATGTCGCCGTTGGCGATGTTGGCCAGAGCCACCAGCAGCGGCAAACCCTGTGTGCCGCTCGACGGAAGGCCCTCCCCGTCGCTGGCCGGAGCCGCCTCCGAGACCTGGGGTGGGGCGTCCTGCGTCTCGGTCTGCCCTCGGCCCAGGCTGGCAAAATTGAACACGCCCTCGGCATTGCGAATCAGCCGAATGACCGGGTCCCGCACAATGACCTGCCCGACCTCGAGCTCTTGTCTGAGGAGCGGCATGAATTTGAGCCTGATTTGCAGGTCTGCGGCGCGGACAAAGGTGTCTGAGGAAAAGGCCGGGTCGTCGGCCAGGGCCACGTTTTGCAGCCGGGCGCCGATCCCGCCCCACAGGCTGATGTCGATGTCTCCAATCTGTAGCGGGCGGCCCAGGGCCTGCTCGGCCTGGGCCAGCAGTCGGTCTTTATTGGCCTCGACCAGACTGTTGAGATTCGACACGGCAAACGCCAGCAGACCGCCGATCAGGAGCAGCAGGATCAGACCACCGAGCACAAGTTTTCGCATGTCAGCCGTCTTTCCGTGCCTCGGCGATAAGCGGCAGCAGGTCTGGAATATGGCGAATGACGTGTTGGGGGCGCGGCTCGCGGTCGGGTGGCGGCTGATCATCCCGGGACCAGATCAGGACCGACCGCAGCCCCAGCCGGTTGGCGCCGGCAATGTCCTGGTCCAGCGAGTCGCCGATAAAGAAGGCCTGCTGCGGCTCACAGCCAGCCTGCTCCAGGGCGCGGCGAAAGATGCCCGGATCGGGCTTGCACGACCGGGCCTGCTGGCTGGTCAGCAGCGCGTCGAAATACGGCGCCAGGCCGCTCAGCTGCAGCATGTGGCTGAACTGGTCATCGTCCACATTGCTGACGATGCCGAGGTGGAATCCTTTGCTGCGGAGGGCGCGGAGCGTGTCTTGAACGCCGTCCCGCAGGACGAAGTCCTGTGTCCGGCGTGCGAACTGCGCCGCCCGGTAGCGGCCGAGCAACTCGGCGCTGAGGCTCACCCCGTAGACCTTGGCCAGACCGTGCAAGACCGCATCGAACAAGTCACGGTGCAGATAATACGGACGGTTCAGGTAGTCGTAAAAGACGCGCTTGAGTTCCGCCCGATAGGTCCGCCGGATGTCCCGCTCGTCGGCCTCAATGCCCGCCCAACGGGCGAGGTCAATCAGCGCCTCCCGCTCGCCCGCAGCCAGGGTTTCATAGTCAAAAAGCGTTCCGCCGAAGTCAAACAGCACGGCTCGAACCGCAGCCATCGCAGCCTCCTCTCCAAGCCAAGCTCTTGGCCAGGCTCTCG
>WTHE01000624.1 GCA_011523315.1 Candidatus Binatota bacterium | reverse complement strand
TAAGGGAAAGTATGGCACCTGTGCATGACATCCTCATTGTCGGCGGTGGCGGGGCGGGACTCCGGGCTGCTATCGCCGTGGCCGAAATCAACCCTCAGCTCGACATCGCCCTGGTGTCCAAGGTCTACCCGATGCGCAGTCATACGGTTGCGGCTGAGGGCGGGACTGCGGCGGTCATCAAAGAGAACGACAGCATCGAAGATCACATCAACGATACGATCACCGGTTCCGACTGGATGGCGGACCAGGATGCGGTTGAGCTGTTTGTCAACGAGGCGCCGGCCGAGTTGATCCAGCTGGAGCACTGGGGCTGTCCCTGGAGTCGGGAGCCCGACGGCCGGGTTGCGGTTCGCCCGTTCGGCGGAATGCGGATTGAGCGCACCTGGTTTGCCGCCGACAAGACCGGTTTCCACCTGCTGCACGCGCTGTTTCAAACCTCGCTGAAGTACACCTCGATCACGCGCTACGACGAGAGTTTCGCCACCAAGCTGCTGGTCGAGAACGGTCGCTGCCAGGGGGTGACCGCAGTTGAGCTGCGCAGCGGCATGGTCCAGCCGGTGCTGGCCAAGGCGGTCATCATGTGTACCGGCGGGGCCGGCCGCATCTTCCCTTTCACTACCAACGGGGCGATCAAGACCGGTGACGGCATGGCTCTGGCCTATCGGGCCGGAGTCGCGCTGAAAGACATGGAGTTCGTCCAGTACCATCCGACCGGCCTGCCGGGGACGGGCATCCTGATCACCGAGGCGGCCCGGGGCGAGGGCGGCATCCTGGTCAACAAGGACGGCTACCGCTACCTGCAGGACTACGATCTGGGCAAGCCGCTGGATGTCAACGACCCCGAACACCCCCAGAAACGGACCATGGAACTCGGCCCGCGCGACAAGCTGTCGCAGTGCTTTGTCAAAGAGCACGACAAGGGCAACACGATGCCGGGACCCTATGGTGACGTGGTCCACCTCGATGTCCGCCACCTCGGCGAGGAAAAGATCGACAAGAAGATCCCCTTCGTCCGCGAGCTGGCCAAGAACTACGCGGGTATCGATCCGGTCTACGAGCCGATTCCGGTCCGACCGGTGGTGCACTATATGATGGGCGGGATCCACACCGATATTGAGGCGGCGACCCCGCTGCCGGGGCTGTATGCGGCCGGCGAATGCGCGTGTGTCAGCATCAACGGGGCCAACCGGCTCGGCTCGAACTCGCTCACCGAACTCCTGGTGTTTGGCGCCCGGGCCGGCAGCGCGGCCGCGACTTTTGCCCAGGAACAGCCAGCGTGTGACACCCAGGCGCTCGAGGCTCAGGCCAGAGACGAGCAGACGCGCATCAATCAGCAGTTCATCAGCAAGACTGACGGCACCGAGCGCATCGCCAGCCTGCGGGCCGAGATGACGGCGACCATGGAGGCCGGGGCCGGTATTTATCGGACCCGGGACTCGCTGCAAGAGACCTGTGACAAGGTGTCCGAACTCAAGGAGCGGTTTGCCAACATCTCCCTCGACGACCGCAGCCTGACCTTCAATACCGACCTGACGGCAGCCCTGGAGCTGGAGTGCATGCTGGACGTGGCCGAGGCCGTGGCCTATTCCGCAGTCGCCCGAACAGAGTCGCGCGGCTCTCACCAGCGTACCGACCATCCCCAGCGCGACGACGACAACTTTCTGGCCCACTCAATGGCCTACCGCAGCGACGACGGTCCGCCGCGCATCGAGTACCGGGATGTGGTCATCACCCGTTGGCCGCCGGCTGAACGAAAATATGGAGATTAACGATGGCTGAGCGCAGCATCACGCTGGAGGTCTTTCGCTACCGGCCGGAGGTCGAGCAAGAACCGACTTTCCAGACCTACACCGTGCCCTACCGCGATGACTGGGTTGTCCTGGACGCACTGAACTATGTCAAGGATGAGGTGGACGGCAGCCTGTCCTACCGCTGGTCGTGCCATATGGGCGTGTGCGGCAGCTGCGGCATGATGATCAACAACGAGCCCAAGCTCAGCTGCGCGGCCTTTCTCCGGGACTACTATCCCCAACCGGTCCGGGTCGAACCGCTGGCCAATTTCCCGGTCGAGCGCGACCTGATCATCAACATGGACGACTTCATGGCCAAGCTCCAGGATGTCCAGCCGTGGCTCATCCGTGAGGAGGAGAAACCGGTTGCCGAGGGCGAGTATTTGCAGAGCCCAGCCGAGCTGGCCAGCTACAAACAGTTCAGCATGTGCATCAACTGCATGCTGTGCTACGCGGCCTGCCCGGTCTACGGTCTGGACTCGTCCTTTGTCGGGCCGGCGGCGATTGCCCTGGCCCAGCGCTATAACCTCGACTCCCGCGATCAGGGCGAGGACGCCAGGCGCGAGGTCATCTCAAAGCACGAGGGCGTGTGGGAGTGCACCTTTGTGAGCGAGTGCTCCGTCGTCTGTCCCAAGCATGTGGACCCGGCCGGGGCCATTCAGCAGGCCAAGGCCTCCGGAGCCATCGACTGGTTCAAGTCTATGCTGCTGCCGAGGGGATCCCAATGAGCGAGCCGTACCACCGCCCGATATCCGCGTCCACCTGGTGGCTGGCCAAGCGCAACTATGTGCTGTTCATGCTGCGTGAGCTGACCAGCGTGTTCATTGGCGTCTTTCTGGTCGTCTTCCTCGTCCAGCTGGCCGAATTGGCCCAGGGGCCTGAGGCGTATGCGGCGGCGGCGGCGCGGCTGGCCTCGCCGGGCTGGATTGTGTTCCACCTGCTGGTCCTGGCTGCCGCGCTCTACCACAGCATTACCTGGTTCAACCTGACCCCCCAGGTCATTATCGTGCGTCGGGGAGAAGAGCGTGTGCCGCCGGTTGTGATCGCCGGCTCGCACTACCTGGCCTGGCTGGTGGTGTCGGTCGTGATCCTGTTGATCGTCCTGAGGAGCTGAAGCTATGGCCAAGTCGGGCGAAGCGTTCTGGTGGTCTCTGTTTTCGGCCGGGGGCATGGTTGCCGCTCTGCTGGTGCCGATCCATGTCGTGCTGAGCGGCCTGGCGATTCCCCTGGGCTGGGTGTCGGCCGAATCCCTGGCCAGCCTGGTCGCCCATCCGCTGACCAAGCTCTACCTGTTGGTGCTGTTCTCGCTGACGTTTTTTCACTGTATGCACCGCATTCGGCATACCCTGTACGATACGGGCATGCGCGGCTATCAGATGCCGATCGCGGTTATCTGTTATGGCGCGGCCATCGTCGGGACGGTGGCGACCGTCTTTGTCCTGCTGGCGATCTGAACGCCGTGGTCCACCTCTTTCCGGGATCGGCCATCAACATAAGCAAAGGGTAAGGTATGAAAACGAGAACCGAGACGGACAGCATGGGAGCAATCGAGGTTGCTGCCGACCGATACTGGGGTGCCCAGACCGAGCGTTCGCGCACAAACTTCCCCATCGGTGTTGAGCGTTTCCGTTTCACCCGGCCCATCATCCGGGCCATGGGCGTGCTCAAGAAAAGCGCCGCTCTGGCCAACGGTGAGTTGGGGCAGCTACCCCAGGACAAGGTCGACCTGATCGTGCAGGCGGCCGACGAGGT
>WTHE01000512.1 GCA_011523315.1 Candidatus Binatota bacterium | reverse complement strand
GCGCACGAACTGGCCCGAGTGGCGTTCCTGGCGGAAGACGTTCTCACCCCGCCCGGTATGGCTGACCGAGCGAATGCCGCGCAGCACAAGCTCGCCGTTTTTGACCTCGACCGTAATGCTCTGCTTGCTGACGCCGGGCAGGTCGGCCTCAAGCACGAAAGCCGTTTTGGTCTCATACAGGTCGAGCTGGGGCGCCCAGGCCTGGGGCCGGTCTGGTCGTCTGCCCCAGCGCCGGTGGATCAGCTCGTCGAACAGTCGATCAACCTCTCGGGTCGCCTCCTGGAAAGGAGTCGGGAGTTGCCACGGATGCCGCTGCGCCATGTGCCATGCCTCGTCTGCGCCCTCGTCGGCCGAAACCGCGTCCTGGAATCGGCCCCGGGTGTCCTGTTCAGTTACACTGGACCGGAGTCTGGATGCAAGCCCTGCCTGGCTCCGCTATACTGGGCGGGTGTTGACCTCGCCGTATGTGCTGCGTTGCCGGGCTCAGTTGGCGCACTTCTTCAGTGTCGTGGTGTGGCGGCTGGGCGAGGACCTGCTGCACCTGCAAGCCATGGGCCTGACCTACGCCATGCTGCTGGCGCTGATCCCGTCGCTGGCGGTCACCTTTGCGGTCTTGCAGGCGTTTGGCGTCCAGAATCAGATCGAGCCGTTTCTGGTGCAGGCTTTCGAGCCCCTGGGTCCGGAGGGGGTCGAGGTCGTGCGCCGGGTCATTGAGGTGGTGAACAATATCCAGGTCGGCGTGCTCGGCGTCGTCGGAGTGGTCATCCTCTTCTATACCGTGATTTTCCTGATCGGCGAGATTGAAAGCGCGCTGAATCGGATCTGGAAGGTGCGCCGTCCGCGCAGTTGGAGCCGACGGCTGAGCGGCTACCTGAGCGTGTTGCTCATCGGCTCGGTGCTGGTCTTCATGAGCCTGACCCTGATCGCCTCGGTCCAGAGCTATTGGCTGGTCCAGCGCATCGTGGAGATCCAGATTTTCGGACCGATTCTGGCCACCCGGGGGACGCGTTTCCTGCTGTTGTGGCTGGCCTTCACGTTTTTGTACCGCTTCATGCCCCACACCTGGGTGTCGCTGCGCTCGGCCCTGGTCGGCGGCGGGGCGGCCAGTCTGCTGTGGCAGCTGGCCGGTGTGGTGTTTGCCGCCTTTTTTGCCGGCTCGGCCCGCTATGCGGCCATTTATTCGAGCTTTGCCGTACTGATCCTGTCCCTGCTGTGGCTGTACGTCGGCTGGCTGATCGTCCTGATCGGGGCCGAGGTGGCCTACTTCCACCAGCATCCGACCGACTACTTCAAAAAGGGCTCGGCCCGGCCGGACAGTCATGCGGCTCGCGAGCAGCTGGTGTTGGCCATGCTGGTCGCCATCGGCCGTCGCGCGCTCAACGGCAAACCGCCCTGGTCGGCGACCGAGCTGGCGGTCTCGCTCCAGGTGCCGCTGTCGAGTCTCGAAGACTGTCTGGAGCGCTTTGTCCACACCGGCCTCCTGCTGCGGGCCAGCGAGCCGGCCTGGGTGACGCTGGGACGCTCGCCCGAACGGGTTGGCCTGGTCGAGATCCTGGCTGTCCTGCGGGGCGACGTGCCTGAGGCTCAAGACAACGGCCGGCTGGGGGATGTCTTGCAGCAGCGGGACCGGGCCGTTGAGCAAGCCCTGGCCGGCGTCACCCTGGCCGACCTGTGTGCCACCCCAGACCCGCCCGGCAGACCATGACACGTGGAGCGGGAATGGGTGAGGGGTGTCGAACCCGACGTGCGGCGTGTCCTCGCGCGTCGTTTGGAGCGTATCGACCGTGCGTGTGAGAGATGACCGGCTGGCCGCCTTCGGCCTGGGGCGGCCCGAGCTGCGTGCCTGGGCGCTGTACGACTGGGCCAATTCGGCTTTTTTCACCACCGTTGTGGCGGCCGTCTTCCCGGTCTATTTCAGCTCGGTGGCGGCGGTCGATGTGCCGCCCAGTGTGGCTACCGCGCGCTATGCCGCGATGACCACCGTTGCCCTGGTGCTGATTGCGGTGGCCGCGCCCCTGCTCGGCGCCTGGGCCGATATGGCCGCCCTGCGCAAAAGACTCCTGGCCGTCTTCATGGGCGCCGGCGTGTGCGCCACCGCAGGCCTGGGCTGGGTCTATAGCGGCGACTGGCAGCTGGCCGCCGTGCTGTTTGTGATCGCCAATATCGGGGTATCGGGCAGCATTGTTTTTTACGACGCGCTGCTGCCCCACCTGGCCCGGACCGAGGAGATCGATCAGGTCTCGACCGCCGGCTATGCGCTGGGCTATCTGGGCGGCGGCCTGCTGCTGGCCCTCAATCTGGCCTGGATCCAGTTTCCGCACTGGTTCGGCCTGGCCGATGCCGCAGCCGCCAGCCGCCTGTCTTTTGTCAGCGTGGCGGCGTGGTGGCTGGTGTTCTCCTTGCCCCTGCTGCGCCGGGTCGCGGAGCCGGGCCGCTCGGCCCGCCCGCAGTCCGGCCCGCTGCTGGGCGGGGTGATCGGTCGTCTGCGTCAGTCGGGTGGTGAATTGCGGGTGTATAAGAACGCCGGGCTGCTGCTGCTGGCTTTTGTCATTTACAACGACGGGGTGGGCACGATTATCCGTATGGCGGCCATCTACGGCACCGAAATCGGACTGTCGCAGGGCGTCCTGATCTCGGCCGTTCTGCTGGTGCAGTTCATCGGTATCCCGGCCGCCTTCGGCTTTGGCCGTCTGGCCGCCCGCATCGGCGCCAAGGCCGGCATCTTTGTCGCCCTGGGCGTGTATATGGTCGTGAGCGTGGTCGGCTATTTCATGTCCACGGCCCTGCACTTCTACCTGCTGGCGATTCTGGTCGGCCTGGTCCAGGGCGGTTGTCAAGCGCTCAGCCGCTCGCTGTTCGCCAGCTTGATTCCGCGCCAGCGCTCGACCGAGTTCTTCGGTTTTTTTGCCGTGTGTGAGAAATTCGCCGGGATTTTCGGGCCGGCGGTTTTTGCCCTGCTGACGCTGGCAACCGGGTCGAGTCGGACGGCGATCCTGGCCCTGGTGGCGTTTTTTGCCGTGGGTGGGCTGCTGCTGTCCCGGGTTGACGTGGAAGAAGGCCAGCGGGCGGCGCGGGCCTGGCGCTGAGGCCGTGGCCGGCCAGACGGTGGGGGCTCCGTGCCGACCTTGACGCCCTTGCCAAGCGCACCTTAGACTACCGCGATCAGCCTGCCGGCCATAAACAGGATGTATGACAATGGAGCGACCCCGTGGACACACGCGCCCGCTCAACGGCGTTGGACCTGCCGAGATGTCGGCCGTGCTGGCCCGTATCCCGGCCTTGCAGCGCCAGGCTGTGGCCGATCTCCTGCCCCAGACCTGCCGGCTCCTGGCGGCCGAACTCCAGGCTCCGCTCCTGGCCTGTGTCCGGGCCGTGGCTGCGGTTGATGCCAGGTCGCTGCCTGCGCTCCTGGCCCTGGTCGGGCCGACCCTCAAGAACGTGGCGGTGGCCAGCCGCCGGCCTATTGTCGAGCGGATTGCGCGACTGGCCGAGACGTTTCCGGCCGGTCTGCCGGCCCTGCTGCGCAGCCTCGGCCGCGTCATACG
>WTHE01000052.1 GCA_011523315.1 Candidatus Binatota bacterium | reverse complement strand
CTACCGTGCACCCAGGACCCCCCGTCCGGGCAGAATATGACCCGCGTGATTGATGAACTCCTCGCCGAAGCCCAGGCGGCCGAAGCCAGCGGCTGGGACGGATGTTTCATCACCGAACACCACCAGCAGGAGGACGGCTATCTGCCCAACCCGCTGCTGCTGGCCGGCTTGATCGGCATGAAAACCCAGCGCATCAAAGTCGGCACCTGCGTATTGCTGATGCCGCTCCACCATCCCGTTCATGTGGCCGAAGACTGCGCGGTGATCGATGCCGCAACCCGGGGACGGCTGGTGCTGAGCATCGGCGTCGGCTATCAGCCGCACGATTTCGATGCCTTTGGCGTGCCCATCACCGAGCGGGCGACCCGGACCGAAGAAGCCATGGATGTTATTCGCCGCGCCTGGACGGGGGAGCGCTTTTCCTACCAGGGCCAGCACTTCCAGTACACCGACACCTTGATCACGCCGTCCCCGGCCCAGCAGCCCGGACCGCCGATCTGGATGGCGTCGTGGACGCCGGTCGGCCTGCGCCGGGCGGGCAGAATGGCCGACGGCTGGATCGCCGACCCGGTCCAGTCGCTGCCGGTGATTAAGGATTACGCCACCCGCTACCGTGCCGCAGCGGAAAAGGCCGGTCGCACGCCGCATATCTGCCTGATGCGCGACGCGGTTGTCGCCGACAGCATGCAGGCGGCCGAGGCGGCCAGCGGGCCGACCATGTACACCCATCGCTTCTACTTTCAGTACGGCGCCTATGTGCCCGACGCGTATCTGAAAGATGTCACAAAGCCCGAAGACCTGACTTTCAGCCAAACGGCCCAAGACCGGCTGATTGTCGGCGGACCGGACGACTGCCTGGAGCAGTTGCTGCACTGGAAGGAGGAGATTCGGCCCGATTATTTGATCCTCCGCTTTCGTCAGCCCGGCGGCCCGTCGCACGAGGCAACGCTGCGGGCTATCCAGACCTTTGGTGAGCAGGTGATTCCGAAGCTGTGAAGCGCGGACGGACAAGGGCAAATGTCAAAAGTCAAAGGGCAAATGTCAAAACTGTGAGGATGGCTATGGACACTCCCCTGACTCGGCAACTGGCGGCCTTCTGCCACGGCCTGGATTTCCACCAACTGCCCCCGGACGTGGTTGATCGGACCAAGTATTTTTTCCTCGACTATCTGGGAGTGGCGGTGCGCGGCTCGCTGTCTGAGTCGAGCCAGCCGGTGTATCGGCTGACCGCTGGGCTGGAAACCCCGGGCAGCGGGACGCTCCTGGGCCGGTCTGAGAAGACCCCGACGCCCTACGCGGCTCTGGCCAACGGTACGGCCGCCCACAGTCTGGAGCTGGACGATACCCACCAGGCCGGCTCGATCCATCTGGGGGTGAGCGTATTTTCCGCAGCCCTGGCCGTGGCCGAGCAACTCGGGGCGAGCGGGCCGGCCTTTCTGAGCGCTGGGGTGGCCGGCTTTGAGGCGGCGGCGCGTCTGGCCATGGCGGTCAGGCCCCAGGCTCACTACGCCCGCAGCTTTCATCCGACCGCGACCTGCGGCACGTTCGGGGCGGCGGTCAGCGCCGGCCGGCTGCTGGGGCTGAGCCCCGACCAGCTGCTGTCCGCCATCGGCATTGCCGGCAGCCAGGCCGCCGGCTCGATGGAGTTTCTGGCCGAGGGCGCCTGGACCAAACGGCTCCATCCGGGTTGGGCGGCCTTCAGCGGTATTCACGCCGCGCTGCTGGCCAAGGCCGGCTTTGTCGGACCGGCCACGATTCTTGAGGGCCGGGACGGCTTTCTCAAAGCCTACTCCGACGATCCCGATCCCAGCCGACTGACCGCCGGCCTGGGCAGCGACTTCCAGATTTTGCACACCGCAGTCAAACCCCACGCCTGTTGCCGTTACACCCAGGCCCCGATTGATGCGGTCCTGGACCTCGTGCGGCGCCATCAGTTGCGACCCGATGATGTCCGCAGCGTCACCATCGGCATGCTGGAAACGGGCATTCCGGTGATCTGTGAGCCGACCGAGCGCACCTACCACCCGACCAACGTGGTCGAGGCACAGTTCAGCCTGCCCTTTGGCGTGGCGGTGGCGATCAGCCGGCGTCGGGCCGGGCTGGAGGAGTTTTCCCCGGCGATGCTGCATGACGCCGAGGTGCAAGCCCTGATGCCCAGGGTGAGCTATACCCCCGACCCGGCCCTGGAAGAACACTTTCCCCGCCAGTGGCCGGCCTGGGCGCGGATACAACTCGACGATGGCCGTGAGGTCAGCACTCAGGTGCGTTTTCCCAAGGGTGACCCGGACAACCCGCTGTCCTGGCAGGAACTCATCGACAAGTACCGCGCCCTAGTCGGCAGCGTGTGGGGGTCGGCCCAGGCCGAGCGGGTCAAAGACGCGGTCCGGGAGCTTGAGCACGAGACGACCATGCAGGCCTTTGCCGGCCTGCTGTCAACGGAGTGAGGAGGAAGGGCGCAATGGATTTTGGTTTTGTCGGTTTTGGTTCGATTGAGGCTCATAGGGATGTGGTGCGGGCCGAGCGGCGTGGGTTTTCGCACGCCTGGTTGTACGACTCCCAGATGCTGACCAGCGATGTGTACGCGGCGCTGGCCCTGTGTGCGGACAAGACCAAGACGATCAAACTCGGACCCGGCGTGACCAACCCGGCCTCGCGGATCGCGCCACTGACCGCGTCCTCGATTGCTTCGATCAACGCCCTGGCGCCGGGCCGCGTTATTCTCGGCATCGGCACCGGCAATACAGCTCGGCGGACCCTGGGCATGCCGGCCGCCCGGGTGGCCGACATGCGTGCATACATCGAGGTGTGCCAGGGCCTGCTGGCCGGCAAGACCGTGCCGTATCAGGAGGGTGAGCGACGACGGATGATTACGTTTCTGAATCCCAAGAGCGGGGCGATCAACATCCGCCGAAAAGTGCCCGTCTATGTGGCCGGCAGCGGGCCCAAGAGCCTGGAGACGGCGGGCGAGATTGCTGACGGCGTGATCCTGTTCGGTGCGGTCAGCCCCAGCCTGATTCGCTTCGTGCTCGACCATGTCAAACGCGGTGCCGAGCGGGCGGGCCGCAACCCCAGGCGGCTCTACACGGTGTGCATGACTGCCTTTCACCTGACCAAGCCCGGAGAGAAGCTGGAAACCGCCGCCGTCCGCACAGCGGTCGGCCCGTTTGTGGCCTCGTCGAGCAATCTGTACGCCTTTTCCTGCCCGGACCCTGCTGTCCTGCCCGACGATTTGCGGGATGACCTGATGGCCTTCAAGTACGCCTACCGCGAACCCGAGGGATCGATTGAGACCCGTCACCTCACGCTCTACCGTGACTATCTGCGCGGCCTCAAAAAAGAGCACATCCCGCTGATCACCGAAAAGATGATCCGGGCGACGACCCTGACCGGGACCCGCGACGAGGTGATTGCGTCAATCCGGGCGATGCAAAAGGCCGGGATCAAGCAGGTGGCGATTCAGCCGGTGACCGACCCCCAGCAGACGATTACATCATTTTCCAAAGCCATCATGCAGAACATGACGTGAAGGGGAGGGCGACATGGGCTT
>WTHE01000270.1 GCA_011523315.1 Candidatus Binatota bacterium | reverse complement strand
GCCCACCGCCAGCTCCAGCGTGCGCCGGGCGTAGAAGCAGGCCGTGCGAGGATCCCCATGTACGGAAATTTCGGCTCTGACAGCAGAGTCAAACACCGTCGGCCATTCGTGCTGGAGGAAGGCGAACTGGCTCATCTCTTGTGCCTCCTGGACCAATACAACTCGCAGAAGGCGTTTGCCGGAACGTCGTCATCGCCTTCACGCAGCGGCTCATCGATCAGCGGGAGCCAGATTTCCCGCCAGGTCTCCGACCGCGCACCGATGAACTCGCTGCGCATGGCTACAGTTCTCCCCGAAAGGCGCGGTATTGCAGGGAGGCGAAGAGGGTATCGATTTCGGCCAAGTGGGCTCGCTGGTGGGCCTTCTGTTGTTCGATGGATTCGACGATGGCGGCGAAGCGATTCTGGAGTCCGATAGGAGGCACCACCACCCCCACAGATGAAAGCGCTTTCTGGTCAATCGTCGTCATTGTCGCGGTCTTCGATTTCGACTTCAGCACTGCCCGCATCGGTCCTGACCGAAGTTGAAGATTGAGGAACATCGGGTTCACGACATCCGTCCTCAGCGATACCCGAATAAGATGACACTCAAAGAGTGCTTGTTCCGGCTCGCCCAAAAAGACGTTGTTGTATGCAATACCGTCTAGTTTCAACGATGACCTACAAAACAAGAGGTCCCCGGGAAGTAGGCCATACTTCTCGATTTCGGCCTGGTTGGCTTCGAGACGTCTGGACTCGGATACGTCGATGCGGGTTCCCCGGAAGAGTTCCGCTACCCACACTACCGGTAAGCCAGAGTCGAGGCTCTCAGAGTACTCGGGGTTTCTTCGGAAGATCCCATTGTTGGGCTTCTCGACGGCTAGGTCACCAATTGATCTCATCTCCCACTTCATCGGATTGATCACGGGGTCCCCGAACATGTCGAGGAAGATGGATTGGATGAGAGTATCGAGTTGGGCGAGAGCGGCGCGGCGCTTGGCCCGCAGCGCGTCCGCCTTGTTCAGGATCCCGGCAATCCGCCGCTGCTCAGGAAGGGGTGGGAGCCGGATCTGCATCGCGAGCAACGCGTCGCGATTGACGGTTGCTTGGTTCACCCATTGGCGGCACATGCCTTTGAAACGGCCGCGTTGGAACTGAACATTGAGCCAACGTGAAAGAAAGCGACCGTCCAACCGATCAGCGTCAGGCCGCAGCCGAAGAAAGTGGTTGCTAAAGACGGCGGGTTCTTCGAAACCAGGAAAGTACGCGGTCTTTCCCACAAGGTCGGGACTGTTCGTGGCGTTGAACAGAACGTCACCCGATTCAACCAAATAACGGTCGATGTTTCGGCTGTCTCGCGGAACGCGTCGCTTCTTGCTGAGGTCTAGCTGGCCTTCCGTCGTAATGTTGTTCATGCGAAACTGGAAGACACCATCTGCAGCGTCGTCGCCGCAGGCAAAACCGGGGCTCACTTCGATGAGCACGTCCCCAAGAACTGCGTTTGCTGGCCTGCTCATCCCAGCATCCCCTCCAGCTCCTTCATCTCACGCTGGATCTCTTCCTCCAGCTTCGCCAGATCAGCGAGAATCTCCCTGGGCGGGCGGTGCTCGAACTCCTCGTACACGACCTCCTTGTATCGGTTGATCGAGAGGTCGTAGCCGTTGGCGGCGATATCGGCCTCGGGCACGCAGAAGCTCTGTTCGGAACGCGGGCGTTCACGCTCGCTGTCCGCACGCACGGTCCAGCGCGCGAGCACGTCGGGCAGGTTGTTCTGCGCATGCTCGCCCTCGATCAGTGCAGTTCTCGGCACCGGGCCGAGCTTTTCTTCGGCCAGGAGCGGCGTGCGCTTGTCGTCGAGACTCCAGCCGTCGGCCTGGACGTCGTAGAACCAGACGTAGTCGGTGCCGCCGGAGTTGGTCTTGGTGAAAAGAAGAAGCGCCGTGGAGACTCCCGCGTAAGGCTTAAACGCGCCGCCGGGCAGCGACACTACGGCGTCGAGCCTTTGGTCCTCCACGAGGATGCGACGCAGTTCCTTATGCGCCTTGCTGGAACCGAAGAGGACGCCATCGGGTACGATCACCGCCGCGCGCCCGCCAGGCTTCAGGAGCCGCAGGAAAAGCGCCAGGAAGAGCAGTTCCGTCTTCTTGGTCTTGACGATTTGAAGCAGGTCCTTGGCGGTGCCCTCGTAGTCGAGGCTGCCGGCGAAGGGAGGATTGGCCAGCACCAGAGTGTATTTCTCTTCCTCGCTCTCGTGCTCCTGTGCCAGCGAGTCGCGGTAATGGATGTCCGGGTTCTCTACGCCGTGCAGCAGCATGTTCATGCTACCGATGCGCAGCATGGTGTTGTCGAAGTCGAAACCGTGGAACATACCGTGGTGGAAGTGTTCGCGCAGCTTCGCGTCGCGCAGCACCTCCCTATGGTGCTCGCGCAGGTACTCGCCCGTCGTGACCAGGAACCCCGCCGTGCCACAGGCCGGGTCGCAGATTACGTCGCCCGGTTGGGGCGCGGTGAGTTCCACCATCAGCCGGATGATGTGACGCGGTGTCCGGAACTGACCGTTCTGTCCTGCGGTGGCGATCTTGCCGAGCATGTACTCGTAGACGTCGCCCTTGGTGTCGCGATCCTCCATCGGCACCTTGTCGAGCAGGTCCACCACTCGCGTCAGCAGCGCGGGAGTCGGGATGGTAAAGCGCGCGTCCTTCATGTGGTGCGCGTAGGTGGAGTCGGCACCGCCGAGTTGCTGGGCCAAGTCGGCGCGCAAATAGGGAAAGACGTGCTCCTCTACCACCGTGAACATCTCGGCCGGGGCGAAGTGCTGGAAACGCGACCAGCGGTAATCCTCGTAGGACCGATCCTTGTCGTCCCTGCCTTCTGGGAAGACCCGCCGCTCCATCGCCTTCTTGAGCCGATTGGCCTTGTTCTCCTCCAGCGTGTGCATGTCGTCGAGCCGACGGAGGAACAGCAGGTAGGTGATCTGCTCCATCACCTCCAACGGGTTCGAAATGCCGCCGGACCAGAAAGCGTCCCAGATGCGGTCAATTTGGCCTTTGATGTCGCCTGTGATCATTTGATGGAGCTTCCGGGTCTTGTTTCGCAGTGCAATGGCCCATTGTTATTGGGCGATATGGCGGCGTATTGCGACTTGCTGAGGGCGAGCCTCCGGGTCGCGACAAGCTTGTCAGCAGCCTCCCGTGAAATGGGTTCGAACTGCTCGGTGTTCTTGAGGGCGTTCCCTGTCATTTCCAGAGATTGGGCGAAAAGATCACGTGTTGGACGCTCCACGGCTGCGCGACTCAGCGATGACGTCCACGTGCTCGACCCAATCCGGTTCAGGCGTGGACCCCTCCAAGGCGTCGCACTCGCGAAAGAAGCCTTCGAGGTCTGCTGGCGAATCGAAAGGGTCGGACCGCTGCTGTTCTTCAAGCCGCTCGCGGGCAGCGGCCCTCAGCCACGCGCTTAGCGTCATGCCCTCTCTTCGCGCCTGATGGACGAAACGGTCGCGGTCCTCATCGGGAATCACCAGCTGAACTCTGGCCATAGCATCCCGCTCCTCTTTCATAAGTATGTGTA
>WTHE01000062.1 GCA_011523315.1 Candidatus Binatota bacterium | reverse complement strand
GAAAAAACCAGACTGGATCGTGCCTGAGCCGTGTAGGTCGGGTTAGCCACAGGCGTAACCCGAGATCCCGTACGTATCGGATCACGATCCGCTAATACGACCTTCTACAGTTATTGCAGCACGAAGTCCGCATAGCCCTTTGCTGCCGCCTCGGCACACTTGGCCCGATAGGCCAGGGCGGGCAGGGGGTTGAGGAGGACAGCCCGAGGCTTGCCAGGGATATTCGTGCCCATGAACCAGGCCGACTTGGCCTGAGTAAAAATCGAGCCGGCGGCCACCTTGTTGATGTACGCCATCCAGGCGTCTTCTACCTGCGGCTTCGGAGCAATACGCCGAAAGCCCTTGTCGCGCATATGGCGGATGCAATCGGTGATCCATTCGACGATCGACTCGGCGCACACCGTGTAGTTGCAGAACGCAGAGTTGATGGCCATGAAGAAGTTCGGGAAGCCTGCGCTTTGCAGGCCCAGGTAGTTGCGTGGCCCAGCGGCCCACTTGTCCTTGATTGTTTGTCCGCCTTGGCCGCGAATATCGATCCGGGTCAAGGCTCCCGTCACGGCATCAAAGCCCGTGGCGTAGATGATGACGTCGAACGCATACTCCTGCTCGGTGGTCTTGACGCCGTTGGGTGTGATGCTCTCGATCGGCGCCTCACGCACGTCGACCAGCGCGACGTTGTCCCGGTTGTAGGCCTCGTAATAGTTGGTTTCCAAAGGAATGCGCTTGGAGCCGAAGGGGTGATCCTTGGGCACGAGTTTTTCCGCGACCACCGGGTCCTTGACCCGGGCACGGATCTTGTTGCGGACGAACTCGGAGAAGTCCTCGTTGGCATCCAGGTCGGTCATGATGTCGTGGAAATTGCTCAACCACTTGGTGAAGCCGGGTTTCGTCCATAGCTCTTCATAGAACGCCAGCCGCTCTTCCTGCGGAACGTCAAACGTCTTGCGCGGGTCGAACTCGTGCCGCAGGCCGACGGTCGTTTCGCGAATCTGTCTGTGAATCTCCGGGTAGGAGGCCTTCCACTGGCGCTGTTCTTCGGGGGTCACTTCCGAGTTCCGGCACGGCGCACAGTAGTTGGGGGTACGCTGAAAGACGGTCAGATGGCCTACTTCCGGGGCGATTTCAGGGATGAGCTGGACTGCGGTGGCGCCGGTGCCGATGACGGCGACGCGCTTGCCCGCAAAGTCGACTTTTTCCTTTGGCCAGCGAGAGGTATGAAACGACTCGCCTCGAAAGCTCTCGATCCCCTCAAACGGCGGGGTGTAGCGAGCCGACAACAGGCCGACGGCCGCGATCAGAAACTGGGCCTGGGCGCGCTGGCCGTTTTCCAGCGCGATCTCCCAGCGATCTGTTTCCTCGTTGTAGACTGCGGATTCAACCCGGGCGTTGAACTGAATGTCTTTGCGCAGGTCGAATTTGTCCGCCACATAGTTGAGATATTTTTCGTTCTCCGGCTGGCCGGAGTAATGCTCCTTCCAGTCCCACTCTTGCAGAAGCTCTTCCGACCACGAATAGCCGTAGGCCTCGCTCTCGGAATCGAAGCGGCAGCCAGGGTAGCGGTTCCAATACCAGGTGCCGCCGACACCGCTGCCGTCCTCGTAGCAGCGCACCGAGAGGCCAAGCTCCCGCAGGCGGTACAGTTGATACAAGCCGGACACCCCGGCGCCGATCACAATCGCGTCATACTGCTCAGCCGGCTCGGCTCCATTCGTTGGCTGTTGAGAACTTGGCATTTCGTCCCTCCTGTATTGGCTATGAACTTGCTGTTCCTTGGTCTATGTGACTTCTTCGAGGGCCGGTGAGAGGAGACCAGCCTCCCTGGCATGGCGTCACTCTCTCAACTCCCCCAGTTTTTCCTTCAAGACCCGGAGCGCTTTTTTGTTGGCGTTCCTGATCGCCTCCATCGTCGGCGGCTCGCCGCTGATATCGCCCAGTTCGGCCAGCACGACGTGTACATCGTCGTGTCCGTCAACGCGCTTCATCTCCTCCAACCAGCGTCGCACGTTGGGGAAGGGTTCGAAGTCGTACACGTTGGTAAAGCCCGGCTGCAGCTGGCCGATCTCCACGTAGGCGGCAAAGTCGGCCAGGCTGAGCTGTTCGCCGGTCAGATAGCGGGATGTCGCCAGCCAACCCGACTCCAGGGCGCGCAGGGCGTTGGTCAGGGTCGCCCGGGCAGCCTGTTGAAAGGCGTCCGGGATATTCAGGTCCTTACGGATCTTTGGCGCAACCAGGCCGACCGAGGCGTCCCGGACGTTGCGATGGTGGTAGTGCAAATACCAGTCCACCTTGGCCCGCAGCCGATGATCCGTGGGGTACACGTCGTCCCAGCCGTGCGTATTGCTCAGGTAGCACATGATGGCGTGCGCCTCGCTGAGCACGAAGCCGGTGTCCGGCTCCTCAATCGTCGGGATCGTTCCGCCGGGATTTTTGGCCAGATAGGCCGGATTGCGGCTGCCGGTCTCGCCTTTTGAGCCCGGGTTGGTCAGGACCATTTCAAACGGCGTCCGCTTATACAGCATCAGCCACATGACCGCGCGCACCGGTTGTGAAAACGGTACGCCGTACAACAGGAGAGCTTGCATCGTAGTCCTCGTCTGGATGAGCGTTCCGGCAGTGATCCCTACACCCGAGCGGCGGCTTCGCTGCGCGCCCTCACTGGGCCGTCATGCCGCCATCGAGCACGAGTTCCGCGCCGGTCATATACGACGATTCATCGGAAGCCAGAAACAGGGCGCCGTTGGCGATCTCGTCGGCGCTGCCAGACCGGCCGAGCGGCGTCATCTGCTCGATCATCTTTTGCGCCTCAGGATCAATCCCGGCCACCATCAGGGTGGTGATCAGTCCGGGATGGATGGAATTGCAGCGGATGTTCTCCTTGGCGTATTCGGTCGCCACACTCTTGGTGAGAATCCGCACCGCGCCTTTGGACGCCTGGTAGGCGGTCGCCCCGCCTCCGCCGACCAGGCCGGCGACGGACGAGATATTGATGATCGAGCCGCCGCCCGCCGCCCGCATGGCCGGCACGGCAAACTTCATGCCCAGGAACACGCCGGTCTGATTGACGGCAAAGACCTGGTTCCAGATCTCCAGCGTGGTGTCTTCAAGCCCCTCGACCCGCAATATGCCGGCATTATTGACCAGGATATCGAGTTTGCCGAAGCGCTGGACTGTGGCGTCAATGGCCCCTTGCCAATCCGCCTCTTGGGTCACATCGAGATGCACATAGACGGCCGTACCGCCTGCGGCTTCGATTTCGCGCGCGGTCTGCTGTCCCTCGGCATCGATCACATCGCCGAGCACAACCTTGGCCCCTTGTGTGGCAAACAGTTTCCCTTCAGCCGCACCCTGTCCCCGTGCGCCCCCGGAAATGAGCGCGACTTTTCCGTCTAAACGTCCTGGCATCGATCTTCTCCTCTTTGACTCAGCTCCGCACGAACCTACTTCACAATCAGACCGGCGAAGTCTCCCTGGTCGCGCCAGCGGGCGAGCATGTCATAAAAGGCCAGCGCGCCCTTGGGGTAGACGGACTGGAGGAAGCCCTGCCCCTCGT
>WTHE01000147.1 GCA_011523315.1 Candidatus Binatota bacterium | reverse complement strand
GATCGATGGCCGACACATGGCCGTAGGCCGTTCCCAGGTCGCCCTGGGTCTCGCCCGGGCCGCCGCCCCAGAACGGAACGCCCTGGATAAACATCGCGGTGGCTTTCTCCATCTTGCCGCAGCTCTCAATCGTCGGCACGAAGATAGCGTGAGCCGTCGGGCTGTAGGCGGCCGCGTAGGAACCGTTCTGGCCGCCGACATTGCCGGGGCAGATCAGCTCAGGGTTGCCGCCCTTCATCGGCACGTATTTGGGGTCAACCTGCGGGCGTCCGTTCTCGTCAAGCCCCTTGGCCCAGTTCAGCTGCTCCACATACGAGGCGCCGTGCAGAAATTTTCCGCTGTGGCGGTCAAGGACGTACAGAAAGCCGTTGCGGTTTGGCTGGGCCAGAGCCTTGACGGTTGCTCCGCCGCGCTGCACATCGAGCAGGAACATGCCGGTATTCCCGTCATAATCCCAGATGTCATGCGGCGTGAACTGGAAATACCACTTGAGTTCGCCGGTATCCGGGTCCAGGGCCAGGACACAGTTGGTGTACAGATTATCGCCCTCGCGGTTGTCGCCATTCCAGTCCGGCGCCGGGTTGCCGGTCGCCCAGTACAGCAGGTCGGCTTCCGGATCGTAGGAACCGGTCACCCAGGTCGGCCCGCCGCCCTGCTTCCAGGAATCGCCCTCCCAGGTCTCGTTACCCGCCTCGCCCATATTCGGGATGGTGTAGCGGCGCCATACCCGCTCGCCCGTCTTGGCATCGTAGGCGTCCAGATAGCCCCGAATGCCGTACTCGCCACCGGCAATGCCGATAATGACCTTGTCTTTGACGATCAGCGGCGCGGCGGTCACGCTAAAGCCGTTGCGGTAATTATCCACCTCGCTATTCCACACCACCTCACCGGTCTGCCGGTTCAGCGCCACGACCCGAGCGTCGAGGGTGCCCATGTAGAGCAGATCGCCGACAATGGCCGGCCCCCGGTTGCCCGGACCGCAGCAGATCCGCAGATCCTTGGGCAGCGGATGGTCATAGCGCCACAGCATCTCGCCGCTGGCCGCGTCTATGGCAAACAGGCTGTTATAGGCTGCGGTCAGGTACAGCACCCCGTCGGCCACCACCGGAGAGGCTTGCAGCTGGGCCGGAATGCCTGTCTGAAAGACCCAGGCGGCTTGCAGCTTCTTGACGTTGTGGCGGTCAATATCGGCCAGCGGACTGAACCGCCAGCCCTCATAGTTCCCGCCGTACATCAGCCAGTCGCTGACATTCGTCGTCCCCTGGAGCAGCCGCTCACCGGTCACCGCCGGCAGGCTCTCGCCCGCTCCGGCGTGCTGGTCGGCCCGAACACCGACTCCGAACGCCACCAGCAGCGTGACCGCCAGACCAGCTCGACAAATCCACCGCATCAAAACGTCCTGCATAGTCTCTCTCCTCCGTATGCGTTGTCCACGCGGGCGAACGCCAGAGATCCACCAGAGATCATGGTTCGCCTGTCCCCGTATTGATACCTGCTTGGCTCGTTTGGTCAACCGAGGTGAACAGAGGTCCACCTCAAACGCCGCCCCGCCCCCACCCGGCTTGCGTTGGCCCCGTCCAGAACGTATAGGTGCGCTATCGCGTGAGGACGACAGGAGGATTGACCCATGAGCGACCAGAGCGGACTCAACCAGGAACTCAAGCAGGCCATCGAGGCATTTCAGCAAGAAATGCTGCCCAAAATTCCGGCCGAAATTCGGACTACGCTCCAGCGTACCACCGAAGATCTGGTCAAAACCGGCATTGCCGACCGCGCCCTGACAGTTGGTGATACGGCGCCCGATTTCAGCCTGCCAAACGTCGGTGGCGAACAGGTCAGGCTGTCCAGCCTGCTGAGCGAGGGGCCGGTCGTGCTGGCCTTTTACCGGGGCAACTGGTGACCCTACTGCAACCTGCAGTTGCAGGCCTACAAGAAACACCTCGCCGCCATGCAGGCCCACGGCGCCGCCGTCCTGGCCATCTCTCCCCAGACGCCGGACAACTCGTTGACCATGGCCGAAAAAAACGAGCTGCCGTTCGAGGTCTTGAGCGATGTCGGCAACCGGGTCGCGCGCCAGTTCGGGCTGGTTTTTGCCCTGGTCGACGAGCTGCGCCCGCTGTACGATCAGATTGGGGCCAAGCTGTCGGATTTCAACGGCGACAGCTCCTACGAACTGCCCATTCCGGCCACCTATGTCATCGGCCAGGACGGGGTCATTCGGCTGGCCTATGTGGATGCCGATTATACCCACCGGCTTGAGCCGGCAGACATCATCGACAGCCTGGCCGCCCTGTAGCAGGCGTCAGGCACAGCTTAATAGCCGGTCGTGACCTCGACCAGAATCTGGTCGGGGTCACGCACATAGACCGAGCCAGCCTCTTCCGAGCCGTGCAGGGAATGGGCCAGCCCCCTGGCTTTGAGACCGGTCACAATCTTACGGTACTGTTCGGGACCGGCCTTCAGCGCCACATGGTGCATGCTGCCCACCCCCCGGACAGTCCGGGCCGGCCCCTTTTTCGGAAAGTCAAAAAAGGCCAGCTGATTGCCGCCACCCATGTCCAAAAAGATATGGGTCGAAGTCGGCTCGTCCCGGTTGGTCACGATCTTGGTCAGCCGCATACCCAACACCGTGGTATAAAATTCGATCGTGGCCTCCAGGTCTGAACAGATCAGGGCCAGATGATCGACCCCGGCGGTCGGGACAGTCCCAGCCGGGACTTCTCCGTGCGGCAAATAGCGCTGTTTGAGTTCCTCTCGGCGAGCCTGATAGCGATCCAATTCTCCCATACGCAGCCCTCCTGTCTTGTATGTACGTGGAGTGGACTGTGAGCGCAAGGAAAAGGGCTTGAGGCAGGACATCAGGTATTTATGTTCGATAACGTCTTAATTGGTTGACAATCCAGCCGTCATCAGCTTTGTCTGGTCTCCCTACAAAGGCGAAAAGATAAAAAATGAACCATCAAAGGACGATCTCCACACTGGTCTCCCTCGTCTTGATGGTCAGTCTCTCGGCAGTCGGCTATACCCAACCGGTGAGTGTTGATAGCGGATTCAGACCGCCAGATGGGACGGACGATACCACGTACATACCGCAAGCGCAGTCGCTCACACAGGATTCCGCCTCTCCCTCGATTGCACTCCGCATTATTTTGCCACAGGTAACCAGCTCCGAGCAGGCAGCATGGACGGAGCAGAGGAAGAAGCAGCCGTCACAAATCGGCTTTGGCCGCGAGATTCCGGTCGCCTACCAAGACGACCTCGCGCCCCGGCTGACGTGGGACACACTGAGCGATGGGAGCTTGGTCAGTGCGCTCAGCGTGACCTCGCCCGGAGCCTCGGCGTTGCGGGTTGCGGTCTATGCCAGCTTAGGCTCCGGAGCGGAGTTGCGCTTCTTTAGTCTTGCTGACTCCGCTCAACGCTTTGAGTCCCTGACTGAGCAGGATTTCGCTTCCCAGGCCAACGAGTTGCCCGTTGATCCCCCGACGCGGCACGATTTCACTCCCCAGACCAGCGAGCTGTTGACGGCGGACGAGTCTTCCGTGCAAGACCTTCCGGTGTGGTCCC
>WTHE01000705.1 GCA_011523315.1 Candidatus Binatota bacterium | reverse complement strand
CAACCAAGTTGCCAAGCGCGTCGACCATCACGCTGATCTTCGTGCTTGGCCCCCCCCCGCGCGAGCGACCGATGGCTTGGCTGCGGCTCCCCCTTTTGCCCCGGCGCCGTGTTGGTGGAGCCGCACGATGGTGCCATCAATGAGCACGTACTCGAAGTCGGCATCGGCCGACAATTCCTTGAAAACGCGCTCGAAAACGCCCTTCCTGGCCCATCTTCGGAAGCGTTGGAAAACCGAATTCCACAGCCCGAACTCATCGGGCAAGTCACGCCATGGCGTCCCGGTGCGAGCCATCCACAAAACGGCTTCGAGGAACTCGCGATTGTCTCTTGCGGAGCGTCCGGGGTCGCCGTCTTTTCCGGGTAGCAGGGAGGCCACGCGCGCCCATTGTGAGTCGCTGAGGATTCTTCGCACCATGTTTCCCGGAGTTGCTCCGTTTCCGTGGACAGTTGATAGCTTGGCATTCAAGCCGCTTGTTGGTTGCTCCTCTCGAAGTTTACCGGTGACAGGCATCACCTTTGACGCCCCTCTACTTGGCGGGTTCGACCCAAGATCTCGACAAATCTTCCTTGCCAACAGATCGTCGATTTCTCTGTATCGTGGAATGGCAGAACGCCGCCCGTTTCGATTATTGCGCCGCCATGAATGACGCCCGCCTTCCCGGATCATGTCACAGCCTTGCTGCCGAAGATGTTTCAATCACTCAGCTCGCTTCATGTGATGACGACTTTCTCCTCCTGGTAGTCATCACCCGCCGCAGCCAAAGCCTCGCAGCGATTAAAGTCCAGCGCCTCCGAAAACGTTTCGGCAGGGCTTTGCCGCAATGCCTCATGGGTGCGTTCCTGACAATTCACACCGGGAACTTCCGCAATCCAGCCAATCCACCATTCACCGCTGCGCTTGATGAGAGCCGTATATTCCATGCGAGTTCCCTTTCCGATCGTGAGCGCGTAGCCCGCCCCTATAAAGTGGCCGAATCCGTATGTTGAGTATCCGTTACCGGCAACTGCGTCACCTTGGCATTCGTGGTACTGACTTCTGCGCCATCCCGCCGGTTTGCTTGGAGACACTGACACGGCATGCGGCAACGGGCTGGACGCCCGGTGCCGCCCACATGCCGAACGAGAGGCACCGAGCGACGTTTAATTGTCCTTGCCTACGAGACGGAAACCCTCGACGATGTCCTGGACGTGTTTGATCTGCTGATCACCGATATCACCGCCAGGTCTATCAGAACTACGTATCCGCCCCTACCTTCCGGATGGTTCTCACACCGGTTCAAACACCAGTTCCGGCACCACGACCTCCCACGTCTCGCACTTGAGCCGGCCAATAAATCGTGGGTCCGACATGGCCCGGCTGCGGGTGACGACGGCATAAACGGCGGCACCGGCGCACCGCATGCCGGCGGGCGGATCAAAGCGCCGTGCCAGCCGTCCGACCACAGCACCCTCAGCGTTTCGCAATTCCCATCTGCCCGCTTTGTCCTTGCGTAACTCCAACGCATTTCCCGGAGACAGGTCGGCAATGGCATCGTGCACCGCGTGGCCAAGGCCCAGACGCCCCGCAAAGCCAAGATCCACATCAGCCAAGGTGAGCCGCTGGCGGAGGCGTTCCAGACCGACGGGTGGCACCGGCAACTCTACCGCACTACGGATGAGAACCAGGGGGCTGTCCGCCAGCGTCTCCAGCAAGGCGTGGCGCGTCCCCAGCCGCATCAACGCCAAAGTCTCTCTCGCCCGCGTCATGGCCACGTAGTAGAGCCGCCGCTCTGCGTCGCTGTCGCTCTGCCAGCCGCCGTCCAGCACGACCACATGATCGAACTCCAGGCCCTTGGCGCGGTGCGCGGTGAGGAGCAGCAAACCCTGTTGACGGCGACGCGCGTCGCGGCCCCACTCGGCCAGCCATTCGAGAAGACGTTCCACCGGCGCATCCGTGCCGCCGTCCTCATGAATGTATTCCTCAATTGCCTGGCGTAGCAGGTCCTGCCAAGGCCCCTGCTTCTGCTTCAAGGCCCAGGCCTGCAAAACGGCAGCGTCAACGGTGCGGCTTTGCCTTTCCCGCAGCCAGGCGACGAACGCCTGGGTCTCCCGCAGCCGCCAGAAGCCAGGGATTTCTTCACTGGCGGTCTGTGCCGGAATACCTTCCAGGTCACTGCAGGCCCTTACCGGCTCCAGATACTTCCATTCACGGGCAATGACTGCGCACCTTGCCCAGCTCCAGTCGGCGGCCAGGGCCGTCAGGCGCTGCAGCTCCGCCACGGCTTGGCGAGCCTGCGATATCTTGCTATTGCCAGCGTCCAGAATCTGCACCCGTCCCTGACCCACCGGATCACGTCCCTGCCAGTCGCCGCCCGGTGGGTCCTTGCGCCTGCGACGATCAACCTGGATCGGATGCTCGACCTTCATGCGCTGGTGGGCCGGCTCGATCAGGGCGTTGGCTGCGGTGATGATGTGATGGGTGGATCGGTAGTTGTCGGTCAGGTAGTCCGTTCTCGCCTTGTAGTCGTCTTCGAACTTTCTTATGAACGCCACCGAGGCGCCGGCGAAGGCGTAGATGTTCTGGTCGTCGTCGCCGACCGCAAACAGATTGAGTTTCGCGCCCTCGTCTTCAAGGGTACGGCCGGCCAAGGCGGAGATAAGGGCGTATTGTTCGGACCCGATGTCCTGGTACTCGTCGACCAGTATCCAGCGGAAGCCACGCAGCAAGCGGCCGCGCTGGACGTCGGCCTCTTCGGGCAAAAGACCCTCCCCGCGCAGCAGAACGGTCGCCTGCTTCATGAGGTCACTGAACACCTGGTCGCCCACCTTGTCCGCCATGCCTGTAAAACTGGCGCCAACAAGGCGCATGGCAAGCGCGTGGCAGGTGAGGACGGTGACCCCGTAGGAGTCGCGCCCCACAAGGTCCTGCAGTCGTCGTCGGATTTCCACCGCGGCGTGGCGATTATAGGCCAGGGCCAGAATGTCGCTGGCAGGCTGTCTTCGCACCCGGAGGAGATAGGCGATGCGGTGCACCAGCACTCTGGTCTTGCCGGCGCCCGGGCCTGCCAGGACGAGTACGTTGGTCTGCTGGCGGTTGTCCGCCACGATGCGCTGTTGTACGGGATCGTTCAGGCGGGTGACGATGGCATCGTAGGATTCCGGGGTCGTCTCGCGCTGGATCTCCCGCTTGCGGCCGGGCAGCCAGCGCTCAAGAAATTTCCCCTCTTCCAGTGTGAAGTAGTCCATGGAAAGCCGCAGGGCTTCGCTCACCGCTTGCAGGCCGAGCTCAGCAAATTCCACCATGATGTGAATCTGCAGGACTTGTCCTCGGTAGTGGAGGGCCAGCGGCTCGAAGTCGGCGTTGCTGAAGCCGCGCCGCTCCTTCGCCAGACGGATCGTCATGGCCGGCCGGAATACCGCCAGGCCGCGGTGCAGGCGGATGATCTCCAGGTCGTGCAGCCACAGTAGGGCGTGATCCAGGAGTTTCGAGGGGTTCCGCACCTGGCTGTAGAGGAGCATGTTGCCCTTCAAGGCCTCGAACAACTGCCCCATGGTGGTCTCGGCGAGCAGATCAGCGCCGCGGCTCTGCGCCGGCAACTGGCCGACAAGGTGATCAAGAAGGAGCCAGGCAGCGCCGCGGCGTAGCTCAGCTGTTTCTTGCAGGGCGCGCCAGCGCCTTTGCAGGGTGACCCATACGGTTTCAGCATCCTGGGTGCGCAGCCGAAGGCTGCCTTTGCCGCCACCTTCGCCTCGGCCGTCCTGGGCGATGCCTTTGAGCACCCGAGAGAGGCGCTCGGGCAGAGGCTCGGGCACACCGGCGTCCCTGAGCCTCTGTGAAGCCTGACGCAGATGCAGTGGCAGGCTCTGGCCTTCCCCCTGGTCCGGTGCCGCCTCCTGCAGGAGGGTAATCAGCGCGCCTTCCAGTTCCGCAGCTTGATCGAAGCGTCTCCGGGAGTCCCTCTGGATGCCCTTGTGGACAAACGCCGTTAGGGCCATGTCGTTGCGGGCAATGCCCAGCGATTCAAGGTCGTGCAAGGCACCCCTCACCCCTTCGGCGCTCAGGCCCGAGCTGTTCATGAGTTCGTCTGTAGTGATACCGCCGTCGGCCGGGGCGTCCAATAGGGCCCCGGTGACGTCCAAGAGTTCCTTGCTGCGAGCCTTGTACAACCTGGCTCGTTCCAGTTTCTGCTGGGCTTCTTCGATGGACTGGATACGCAGGGCGGAAGGGAAGATTTCCGTGCGGTTCTCCTCGCGGCTCAGCAGATGGGTCTCCTCCAGCCAAGCCACCGCGGTCTTGACCCGCGTATCGTCGGTCATGGAGTCGCGCTCAAAGGCATTGTCCTGGTCTTCCCGCAGGATTTCGCCGACGGTGGCGACGACCTCGGTTCCCAGCTGTTTCTTGCGGTTGAGGTTGCGGAGCGCCTGGAGAATGCCGTGGATTTCGCGTTGGCTGAGGCGAGAACGGGCCGACAGGCCAAACTGCGATTCCACGTCCTTCCGGTCATAGAGCAGCAAACAGCGGGCCGCTCCTCGGTCCCGGCCGGCACGTCCGGCTTCCTGCAGGTAGTTTTCCAGGGATGAAGGGATGTCGGCGTGGATGACGAGCCGCACGTCGGGCTTGTCGATGCCCATGCCGAAGGCGTTGGTGGCAGCGATGACTTCCAGGTCACCGTCAATGAAGCGCTGCTGCACGTCTTTCTTGGTGTCCGGGGTGAGACCGGCGTGGAAGTAACCAGCGCTGACACCCTTGGCGTTCAGGAACTCGGCCACCTGCTCGGTGCGGCTGCGGCTGGCGCAGTAGACGATGGCGCCGCCAGGCTGGTCGGCCGGCAGGTGGGAAGACAGCAGGTCATGGATGAGGGCAAACTTCTCGCCTCCCGACGTCGGAATCACCTCGAAGCTCAGGTTGTCACGCTTCGCGCCGCCGTTAAATACGTCAAGGTCGATGTCCAGGCGCTTCCGGAAGTGCTCGACGATCTCCGTGATGACCGCAGGCTTGGCGGTGGCGGTCAGGCACAGAATCGGAGGAATGGCGTCCTCTCCGGCCTTTTCACGGATGAAGCGGCTGATGTAGCGATAGTCGGGTCGAAAGTCCTGGCCCCATTTGGAGAGGCAGTGCACCTCATCAAGTACCCAGCCGCCGATCTCTCGCTGTTCGAGCGCCTTTCGCAGGGTGCGGTTGCGCAGTTGTTCGGGGGAGATGAGCAGGATTCCGGCGTCGCCAAGGCGCACCTTGTCGAGGGCATCCCGCCTCTCCGGCACGGACAGGAGTCCATTGATGGCAACGCAGGACGTGATGCCCCTGACCTGCAGCCCGGTCACCTGATCGGCCATCAGTGCCACCAAGGGGGAGATGACCACGGTAAGAGCACCGGTCTTGTCATAGCCGGACAGGGCGGGGATCTGGTAACACAGAGACTTGCCGGTGCCGGTGGGCAGGATGCCGAGGACGTGCCGGCGGGCCATGACGACTTCGACGATGGCCTGTTGCATGGGACGGCCGTCGTGCTCCGGTGCCGGGCGGAAGGCGGCGAAGCCGAACCAGCGCTTCAGTTCCTTGCGAGCATCGTGGCGCTCGCGGCACCAAGCGCAATCCCGGTTGGTACAGGCGGTACTCCGCAGGCGCTGCAACAGGCGGCCCGTCTCTGGGAACTGGTATTTCACCCATGGCGGCAGGACCGAGTTGCCGCCGGCAACGGAGAGCCAAGCGAGGACGTAGGCCAAGGGCCAGTCGGGTGGGGACAGGGTGGCCATGACTTCTCGGGCATAAATCTGGCAGGTGTTGCCAGCCAAAAGCTGGTGGATAGGGGCGCAGGCTTCGGCATCGGTGGGACGTTCAGCTTTGCGCAGGCTGGAAAAGAAGAGGTCGAAACCGGGTCCGACACTGCTCGAGGTGGTCAGCCAGTGCCAGGCGGAAAGGAGTTCCGGCGCGGCTTCAGACAGGGCTCGGCGTTGGTCGCTAAAAACTTCCAGGGCCAGGCGGGCGTCGAGTTCCGGGCTATTGACCTGCCCGCGCTTGAGCTGGCCGTCCTGGTAGTGTTTGACGAGGTGGTGATAGGGATTGCGGGGAAAGGCGAGGGGGCTCAGAAGCAGGGTGTCGACTGTCGGCAGATTCAGCAGGCTAAGGCCGGGCTTGGCGGCCTTCAGGTGGGGCAGGTCGAAGGCTATCAGGTTGTGACCGAGCAGGAAGTCGACACCTTCGACGAACTCGTCGAGCCTGTTCAGTGCCGACTCAAGGCTCAGGCCGCTTTCGGGAAAGACCAACATCCCGTCAGTGTCGGTCCGTAGGGCGGCGAGAGCACGGAGGCGAGAATCCCGTTTGCCGACTTCGAGGTCGAGGGAACACCATCTGGTGCCGGCATCTGTGAAGCTACGAGAGCTGAACGGCACTTTGCAGGCAACCATGGGCTGGAAAGGCATTCTTTGACATCCATGCCGTATATTGCGGATCATTGGAGCCTGTTTGCTTGCCAGCGCGGCTGCAGGGAGGGAGTCTCGATTGCCTGCGGCCCTACGCGCCGGACGGCGACAGGTGTCGGGAGAGCCCGCCCGGTTCGCGATGTCGTGCGGCGGTATCATGCCCCTTGCGCCAGGTTCATCGTCTCCAGCTCGTCCTCTGGCTCTCCAAGGGATGACTTCGGCTCACAATCGACTTGGCGCTCCTTGCCAAGCCACGGAAGCAGGGCGCGAGCGAAGCAGGAAAGCAACGACTCCAGGATCGCCATCATCGAGCCGCGTTATTCGTCATGCCCCGTAGATCTCCCTTTATCCTTGATGCGATTGCCGGACACCGCACCTGCACATGACTCCACCGGATTCAACTGCAGCCGGTCCGTGCTCAAGTCCAGATGCTCTGTCTTGTCCCGGCATACCCAGTTAAGCAGGGTACCGGGAGGCTTCGGGTTTCCGGCAAAGGAGAGGCAGGCCCAGGTCGTACTGGGTCTCGGTCGTGGCGGAAGCCTGGAGACGCGGGAGATTCGCCTTCACATAGAAGAGCAGGTCTTGACCCACCTCGGAGCGAAAGGCCGTCGCCCGTCCGTCTGGACTCAAGGCAAAGAAGAAATAGTCCTCCTGGCCGAGGGCGCCGCAGGGCGGCTCGGCATCCATGAACTCGTACAGGAAGGAGCGATTGACGGTAAGGTCGGGAAGCATGTCCGGACTCCGAGCAACGAGGACTGTCAGGACAACGGATATCGGCCCGCTCGAGTAAACCAAGCGCTCCGAGATCACGTCGCCCTTGCCACCGCCTGGGAGCATGAAGACGTCGGCGTCTTACCTCAACGCTGCCTTGACCTTGGCCGCCACGTCCGCCGGCAGCCAGGAAGACCACAGGGCCTCGTGCTTCACCATGAAATAACCCGCCATCTCGTTGCCTTCGGCCTGGTTGTCCTCGCCCCAGGCCAGCACGGCGTTCATCACGTCGTTGGGAATGGAGATGTTGCCGAGGAAGGCAAACTCCTCAGGGTGACTGTCCGCGAACGCCTGCGTGGTCACCGCCAATACCGCTGACGGCGGGTAGCGGCCGGCGTGCGGGGTGTCGCATTCTTCCCGCGTGTTGCACGCATGGCCCTCGGCATCGAAACCTGCCAGCTCGATCATCACCATGGGATACTTGCCCAGGATGGCGGTCGGCGCCCAGTAGTAACCGAACCACGGCTCCTCCCGCTCGTAGGCCTTGGCGATGGCGCCGGAGAGACCCTCGGCCGAGCCGGGATCGAAGTTGTTGAAGACCTCGCCCAGGCCGTAGGCGCGAAAGAGATTGGTGTTGATGATCTTGCAGGCCCAGCCGGACGGGCAGTTGTGAAAGCGGCCCTTGGCAGGGGCCTCCGGGTCCTGGAACAACTGCGCGTTGTCCATCACATCCTGCAGGGTACGGATGTCAGGGTGCGCTTCGGCGAAGTAAGCGGGAATCCACCAGGCTTCGACGCCGCCGTCCGACAGGACGCTCCCCGCCGACACGATGCGACCCTCGGCCACGCCACTCTCGAAGCTCTCGCGGACGGAGTTAATCCAGATTTCCGAGGCGATGTCGGGCTCGCCCTTTTCGACCATCGACGTCATGGCCGGCACGGTAGCCGTCTGCACCAGCTCGACCTCGCAGCCGTAACCCGTCTCCAGGATGAACTTTTCGACGTTGGCGATCACGCGGGCGGAATTCCAGTTCATTTCGCCGACGGTGACCTTGCCGCATTCGGCCAGAGCCACGCCGGAGGTGATCAGCAGCGCCATCGCGGCAATGACCGCGGCGATTCCGAAACGTCTTGCAGGGCTCATCGTGTGCTCCTTTTTCAGCTGTACGAAGTTAGAAGTAGTAGCGGAAGTTGAAGTTTATGCGCCAGTTCCACGAGTCGTCCTCGTTGGCGCCAAAATCCCCGCCGGCACTGTCAAAGCCCACAAAGTAGTTGCCGTCGGAAAGCGCCAGGTCGCTGTACACGTACAGCGCCCCGATCGTCCAGGCCGCTCCCACCGTTGCCAGCTGGCTGTCGTTGAATCCGTCCGCCTGTTTCATGATGGAGCTCCACTCGACGTACGGGGTCACGCTGTCCAGCCATGAAACAGCCGACGTATCGAACCCGCCGTAGCGCAGAGACACGGCGGGAATGATCCCCTCGGAAGCAACCAGGTCCGCGTAGTTGTATGCCCCCATGTAAATCAGGTCGCCGGTTCCCCAAGGCGTCCCGTCCGTAATGTCGTACACGTAATAGGTCAGCTGCGAATAGAGGGTGAAGCCCCCGAAGGCATTTTTCATGTGCGCCGAAAGGGCGTGGTGTGCGCCGCTGTCATCGCCCTCTATGTTTGTTCCCTGCAAAAGCCCGTATTGCAGCGATCCGCCGATCTCCGTCCCGCTTTCAAGCGTATAGATCGCTCGCAGGTTGAACTGGTGCTGCTCTTCAAAACCTTCTTCGACTTCGTTTTGCTTTCTGACCACGTCATAGGCGTACCGCGCACTCTCAAAGCTGCTCCCTTTGCCCCGGAATTCGCTGCTCGGGTAGTAGCCCGCGTCGAGCGTCAGCCTGCCGGAGGCCCTGTGCCAACTGATTCCCAGATCCATGTCATCGGCAAGCCCGACGTAAAAGTGCTGATCAAAGAACCAACTGCTGGAGACCCCATAGGCCGTCGGTCCGAAAGGAACCCGCACAATACCGGCCTTGAGGGTGCCCGAATCCCCCAGGTCGTACCCCAGCCATGCCGTGTGAAACATGCTGTAATTGCTGGAATCGTTGTACCAGCGGTACTCGACTCGGCCAATGAAGTTCTGGTAGTCCAGATCGGCATTCAAGCGGAACAGTTCAAGTTCAGCCCGACCGATGTCCGTACCGCGGGGATGGGGCTCGTCGTAACTCCCGTAGACGTAGTTCACCCCTATTACCCCGCCGAGCTTGATCGGGGGCTTCCCTGATTCCTGCGCCATCGCAAGCAAAACCGATAACAGAAGACAGGCAATAGCAATACTGAAACCCCGTCCGTATCCTTGGCACCTCGTCACCATAGTCCTCTCCTCTCGTGGCGTGCTCCTGTTGACCCCGTGCACGCGATAGCCGTCTTCATCCTTCATCCCCATACGGTCCAAGCAAGGCGCTCACATCTGTCCGCCGCTTGCCACGTGCAAGTCGTCCGAACCACATCCCCAATGACGCATTCAGTCGATTGGCCTGTGCATCTCCCCTCTTGTGCTTCCCAGGGTGTCAGACGGCCGGACTTACCGGCCCGTCCCGGTCCACCACGCCTTCCGCAGGGCCGACGATCAGCGGGTCCGGAGCCGCCACGACCGCCGGGTCACGGTCCGCATAGGGAAGGCTGGACAGAAAGTGCTGCAGGCAGGCGAGCCGGGCGCGTTTCTTGTCATCCGACTTGATGACCGTCCATGGCGCATCGGCCGTGTCGGTATAGAAGAACATCGCTTCCTTGGCCTGCGTATAAGCGTCCCACTTGTCTAGCGAGGCAAGGTCGATCGGCGAGATCTTCCACTGCTTCAGAGGGTCGCCCCGGCGGCTTGCGAACCGGCTCGACTGCTCCTCCTGGGAGACCGAAAACCAGTACTTGAACAGCCGGATACCGCTGCGCACCAGCATCCGCTCAAGCTCCGGGCACTGGCGCATGAACTCCAGATATTCCGATCCGCTGCAAAAGCCCATCACGCGCTCGACACCGGCGCGGTTGTACCAGGAGCGGTCAAACAGGACGATCTCGCCGGACGCCGGCAGGTGGCGGACATAACGCTGGAAATACCATTCGCCGCGTTCACGATCGCTCGGCTTCTCCAGCGCCACGACCCGCGCCCCGCGCGGATTCAGGTGTTCCATGAAGCGCTTGATGGCACCGCCCTTGCCGGCCGCGTCGCGTCCCTCGAAAAGCACCACCACCTTGCCGCCTGACTCCTTCACCCAGTGCTGCGCCTTGAGCAGCTCGACCTGGAGCCTGGCCTTGAGCTCCTCGTACTCAGTCCGCTTCATGCGGTCCAGGTAGGGATAGACGCCCCCTCGAAATGACCGCGTGGCGGCATCTTGCAGCACCTGCGAACAAGGCGCTGCACCGTTCACCTCGGCCGTGCCGTCCTGCATCTCCCGTCTCATAGCTTCACCCTGCACCCATTCAGTTGGTGACCGCCTGGCCGCGAAAATCCATCCAGGCCAGAGTCTGTCGAGATTCAATCTTTCGGCATGTCGCGTTGTCCGGAATGCCGTAAGGTCATTCAGGCAGCAGGACCGGACAAGATGCCCACGCCTCCTCTTCAGGCGGTGCGCCGGCTTAGCGCCTTACCGTCCACGTGGCAACCAGACGTGTCCCCTGCGTGGGAGATCCCCTTCCAGCCCGCGAATCAGCCAGTCGTTGTAGGTCCGCACCAGCCCAGGGATACGGAGCACGTCCGGCAGTACCCACACCATCAGGGGAACCACCGTGACGGTGGCCGCCAGCAGCGCCTCATCCCGAGTGTCCCACAGGACGAACAGCGTCATGCCGGAGGCGCACGCCAGACACGCCATGCCGATCCCCGAGGGCTTCATGCCCAGGTAGAAGCGGTGTGCTCCCAAGGCGCCCAACAAGAGCCACAGCAGGTAGGCCACCGCCTGCGACTTCCGGCGCGACTCGAAGGCCGACCACCGCTTCTTGGTCATCCCTTGCTACGTCTCCGGCGGCTTGGATCAAGTCAGTAGAGCCGCGTACGGTTGGCCTCGTCTTCCGCAGCATCGATCTGTCCGGCGTCCGCTCCCGCTATCTGGTCGGCCAGCACCTGACCGTAGCTCGGAAAGCTGGAGCGGTTGATCCGTGTCTCCGGGTCCCAAAGCCGCGAGCGAATCAAAGACCTACCGCAGTGCAGAAACGCTTCTTCCACCGTGACCCTGAGGGCGGACAGCGGTGGCTTGCCGCCCACCGAAAGACCCGCCAGCAACTCGCCGCCCGTCACGATCTCCGCCCTCCCCTTGACCCGCAGCGTCTCGTTCATCCCCGGCACGAAGAAAAGCAGGCCAACGTACGGGTGTTCGACAAGGTTACTCAGGGAATCAATCTGGTTGTTGCCCGGACGGTCGGGGATCAGCAACGTATAGTCGTCCAGTACGGCCACAAAGCCCGGCGGATCACCCCTGGGCGAGGCGTCCGTGCGGCCCTGTGCAGAAGACGAACTGAGGACCAGGAACGGCGACAGGGCAATGAAGTTGCGGCAGTGCGCGTCGAGATGATCAAGAACCTTCAGGGCGGCGCGCTCGTTCGGTTCGCAGTAGATCGTGCGCAACTCGCCGGCGATTTTTGTAGCCATGGCATTCCTCCTATGCCAAGAGCCTTGCAGCCTCATCAAATTCATACAAAGTCGAGCATAGGTCTCGTCCACACGGCGCGCAGGTCGTGGCATTGGCGATATGTCGAAAATTCCAGCTTGCCTGTGCACGAAATTATGCGGGGTTCGACCTTCTTGTCCGGCCAGATAGGAACTGATGGCTGAACAGTTCACTCCATAGGCGCCGGAACCCTCGGCCCTGTCAACACGGATCACTCGTTCCCAGCGCGCCACTTCCGTTCCCAGCGCTTGTCAAACGAAGACGCAGTCCGAGCGCGTTGACGGTCTTGAGCACGGTGGCAAAGAGCGGATTGCCATTGCCTGACAGCGCTCTGTAGAGACTCTCCCTGCTGCAACCGATGTCAGCGGCGACTTTTGTCATGCCTCTTGCCCTGGCAATGTCACCGAGAGCCGCCGTGATCAGCTGCGGATCGCCGTCTTCGAGGGCTGCCTCCAGGTAAGCGTCAATGTCGGCGTCGGTCTTGAGGTAATCTGCGGCGTCCCAAGGTCGAGTGGGTACTTTTTCCATTACGTCTGCTCCTTGAGAACTCGCGCCAAGTTGCGGGCTTTCGTGATGTCGTCGGCCTGACTGCTCTTGTCTCCGCCGACGAGCAGGACCACCAAGGCTGCCCCCTGCTTCAGAAAATACACCCGGTAGCCCGGCCCATAGTCAATGCGGAGTTCCGATACACCGCCCCCAACCGGCCGGACATCGCCAGGGTTTCCCAACGACATCCGCCGGATGCGGATGGCGATGCGCGCCTTTGCCTGGCGGTCCCGGAACTTCTCGAACCATTGTGCGTACACGCCAGTCTGTCGAATCTCGATCATTGGCATATTGTATTCTGCAAGCTACAACATGCCAAACTGATTCAAGCCTCGCATGCTCTCTGAAGCGATCGCTGCTCGGTTATCCGGATAAGGACACGACGCTGATACCTTTCGTTTCGGTCCACAGGCCGGCCACTCGCTGGGTCACGACTCCTCTTCTTCCTCGCGTTCCGCCTCTCACTTGACCATCTCGCCGGCGATTCCCGCCGCGATGCAGTACAGCACGGGAACGTTGTCGTGCGGGTCTTGGGTGATGTTGACGGACATGCCAGTGACGGCCGCGGCTGCGTACGTGCGCCAGGCGCGGCGCTGGGGGCTTCGAATGGCGCTTTCGAGCAGCCGTAGCCCTTGGTCCTTCAGCGCATCGAGTAGCGGCGGGATAAGTGTCGTCAACACGGGTGTCAGGATCCGAGACAAATTGCCCTCACGGTCACTCCTTTTCGACTTCGACTTCCTCCGACAAGGATTCATACGTGACGGTCAGCGCCACGACGGCTACGTCCTCATCCGCAAAGGGCAGCGACGGGATCCCTGGCGTCATCATCGCCGCCTGCGCCATCGCAGCCAGCCCCTCTGAGCCATCATCCCGTCCCGCCCCTTTCAACCGGATTCAGCTCCAGCCTGTCCGTACTCAGGTCCAGATACTCCGTCTTGTCCCGGCATACCCAATCGAGCAGGGCGCCGGACGGCCTCGGGTTCCCGGCAAAGGCGAGGCAGGCCAGATCGTACTGCGTTTCGGTCGTGTCGGAGTCGAACAATACGTTCACCTGGAATTTCAGGCCACGCTTCCGTCACTCGAAACGATACCGCGGCGCAGCTCGTTTCAGAGACTCGACCATGGAACGCGCCCGGATCGGATTATCGAAGCGAATGATCGTAAATGCGCTGGAGTCAACCACGTCAGAGGCTATCACGGCGACTTCCGGTTGCCGTTTCTCATCGTGCAGTACCGACGTCAAGTGGTCGTATATGTATCGGCTGTACCAGATGTTCTCAGCGGGCAGAGCGGCGTGTTCCGTGAGCATTGCGGCGACGCGCGCCGGCCCCATGTTGTAAGCGACCAGCGATGCATGCAGGTTGCCATCGAATCTGTCGAGCAATTCGCCCATGTACCGGGCACCGGCGTCTATGTTCACGCATGGATCAAATAGCTGCTTTCTGGATTCGATGCCCAGGTGCTTGGCCGTAAGAGGCCAATGTATCTGCATGATGCCGACGGCACCGGCTTCGGATACGGCCCCAGCGTCGAAATTCGATTCGCCTCTTGCGATGGCCAGAAGCAGGGTCTTGGGAATGCCATGGAGGGCGCTGGACGCCGTGAAACAGTCGTCGAAGGGATACCGCCGGGCAGTCGAAGTTTCACCCGCTCGTCGTTCAAGAAGGTATGAAGACCAGGCTTCCTCAAGGCCCATCGCAAAAATCGGCTGGCACACTGCCATAACGACGAGCGCGTAAAGATTGAGCTTAATCAACCGCCAAGCTCGCTTTTCCGGCCTCGATGGCTTCCAGCGTCCTGAGCAGGTCGGCATCACGCGAATGCAGCACGCCCACGAAGAATCCCGCCTTCGTTTGCAGCGGCCGAACGTCAACCTCCAGCAAATCGCACAGATTTTCCGCATACCGCTCCGCTGTGTCCTGACTCTACCTTCCAAAGACCATCTCCAGCCACTCGCGATCCATCGTATCGCCTGAGCGCAGCCGTAGAAACAACACCCCCGCCGTTTCGCTGGCAACCTGTATCCTGTGCTCGTACTTGCCGACCTTCTCATCGGTATCGTAGATGACCACAGCCGGCGACTTGCCGGTGAGCACACTGAAGAACAGGGCTTGTTGAAGGCTGTCGAGGCTGCTGCGCTTGTCCAGTCCGCCCTCGATGGCAAAGAATTCGGTTTCACAGTCTACCGAGACGTAGCCTTGCTGCCCGTCGCCGTAGGTGAAGGCGTGCCTCGTCTCTCTCGCGCCGCCGATCATGTGGCACAGCGAGTCGTTGAGGTCGTTCTCGCTCTGAGCCAACGGCTCGGCACACCAGACAGCGCATAGCAGCATTGTTGACATCACGCATCGTTGCAAGTTGAAACGCATGCCGTAAGGCTCCCAGCAACTCGTGAGGTATTACTCAGCTATGGCGACGCTCGCCTCGTCGTCATCACCCCCGCCGCCACTGGCGTCGCATCCGGCGAGCAGTGGCGCAAAACGCACCAGCAGAGCGTCGAATCGCTTCGTCGTTGCCCCCTCATAAGTTCTAGTCGGCCTGTATGGAGACAACTCCGGCCTCATTTCTCCCCCCAGTGAAACGAATGACTGAAACTTCCGTGAGCGAAATGTCGTCACACGGGTCGTCGAATGCATCATTCGTTCGTTCCTCCGTCAAAAGTTCGCCCCCAACTCCAACTCGTCGTGCCGTTGCCACGCCCGCGCCACTCGGAAGCGATCAGCGAAGAGGAAGCCACCCGAGCGGCCGCGGCATTGCCCAGGCGCCAGGAACAACTGGCAGCCAGGCTCAGAGCAGCAGGGCGCACGGTCGCCGGACAGGCAAAAAGAGCCGGAATCGCCGGCAACATGAGCGCGCGGATTGCGAGGTACGAGGCTATCGTGTCACGGTGTCTTCGGAGAACCCCGACGGCGGCGGTGTGTCCGCAGCCGCGGGGCTGCCAGGACCCGAAGCGGCAGCGGCCGTTGTCTCAGCCGTCGTCCTGCCGCCCACCCTGGCCTGCGCCGGCTGCGCTCCAGCGATTCCTCCCGCGCGGCTCATGACGCCCGAAACATTCGTCGAAAGCACCGGGGCGCGGGGCGGTGCGCTTGTAGCGGTCTTGCGCCGCCTCTGCAACGGAGACGAATGCGGGCCACTCTCCCCTCCACCAGCCAACGGTCATAGTGGCGCTGCCTCGCCTTCCAAACCTCTGCAGCCTCTCTATCAACTCGTCTCCAAAGGCATCACAGAGCAGCCTATGAAAATCAGCCGCGTACCTGTCGGTATCCTCTTCGCCTGACGCCACCTTGAAGCAAAGCTTTTGACTGTCGGGAACCCCGGAAATTTCCAATTATCGGCGGGTTGCATCTATTCCCTGCGGCGCCTTGGCGACCCTATAGGCCGTAGTCCTACAGGCCCTAATTTCTCCCGGAGTTCCTTCCCAGCCTTGAAGAATGGTACCTTCTTGGAGGGGACCTGGACGACATCGCCGGTTCTGGGATTGCGCCCTTGTCGGGCCTTGCGGCTTCGGGGACGAAAACTGCCAAAACCTCGCAACTCGACTTTGTCGCCCTCCCTCAAAGCCTCGGTAATACACGTGAACAGAATGCTGACGATGGCTTCGGCTTGCCTCTTGGTAAGGTGGACTTCGGCGGCAACTCTTGCGGCAAGCCCTGCTTTTGTCATGTCCCCGGCCTTACCGAAGCAACGCGGCCTCTACATGGACAAAACTACCGACTATCTGCGACGACAGAGCCGACCGCCCAACCCGAACCCCCACAGATACGTCTCGCCTCTGGGATGGCACCACGCTCTTGCTCACCAACGTGGCTCCCAGTTCAGGCATGGCTGGTCATCCGCGCAATCGCCGCAGCACTGGAATAGCGCCCCACATCCCGCAGTACCTGTCGCTCCAGTAACCGCTCACCGGTGTTGAATGCCAGGATGCGGCGGGTGGTCTCCGACGTCCGAAAGGGCCACGATCGCCGCGCCATCAAGCCCGAAGTGTTCCGCCCAGCGGTCGAGGCGCGGGTGGAAAAACCACACGTAGGCCCCTGTTGTCCGTAATACCGAACCAATGTCGCTACCCTTTGCCCGGTTGCAGAAGGCACGCGCATACGCCAAGTTGTCCGCTTCCGTTGTCCCGCCATGCTTTTCACTGATGACGTGATCCACTTCGCAACCAAAGACGGTATCGTCTTCGTGTATCAGGCAGTATTCGCACAGGGCATCGGCGCGAGCGACCACCACGCGGCGCAAGGCGGCGCTCACGTAACTACTCATGGGCAAGATGGG
>WTHE01000047.1 GCA_011523315.1 Candidatus Binatota bacterium | reverse complement strand
GTGCATGCGCCTGTTCGCCAAAACCGTCGGACAAGAGTTGCACAGCTGGACGCCCAAGACCGGCCAGGCTCCGGTTGATGTGAGCGCAGATTCGACGCTGCAAGCCAAGTAAGCCGGATGGGGCGTGTGACCATACGCCCCGCCCCAGGACTCTCAAAGCCCCGCCGCGTGCGGGGCTTTTTTATGGCCCGCGCTCTTCCGGGGCGACGAGCAGGGTGAGGCCCCGAAAGGCGCGCACGGTCACCCGACTGCCGGCCGGCAGGACGGGGCGAGCCTCTTTCTCGGGGAGCCGCTCAGGCTGCCCCGCCGCTTGATCGGCGGGTTCGACTTCGGCCCGCCACAGCTCACCGTTGATCTGTACATAACCCTGGGGATTCAGCGCCTGGTAGACCTGCCCCCGCACGCCGAGCAGGCGCGCAGCCCCGGTTTTGACGTTGGACTCGTAGGCCGAGCGCACGTACGGATACAGGGCAAAGTCTTTGCCGACGGCCAGACCCAGCAGAACAAGACCGCTCCACAGCGGCAGGTTGAGCCATGAGTGAGCCCCGACCAGAATCAGCCCCCACACGATCCAGCCCGGGATCTGGAGCAGCACATACTTGCGAAACGTTCCCATACTCAGCCTTCGGCCCCTGCCGGCTCGGGCGCTCGGGAGCCGTCTTCGACCACCCGGCAGAAGACATTCACCGCCGCCATGTGGTCCAGCGTGGCGCAGCGCGTGCGGGCCAAGCCGGGGTGGGCCACCACAATGGCCAGGCTGCGCGCCCGAGACAGGGCGACATTCAAACGGTTGCGGTTGAACAGAAAGTCGATACCGCGTGGCGACGCCTCGCCGTGGCTGGCACACATCGACACGATCACGATAGCCGCTTCCTGGCCCTGGAACTTATCGACCGAGCCGACCCGGGCCTGATCTCCCAGGGCCGACTGCAAGCGACGCACCTGCATATTATACGGGGCAACGAGCAGAATATCGTCGAGGCCGACCGTCCCCGCCGACCGGCCCTGCTCGTCGGTCAACTCGCGGCCCAGCAGCTCGTGGACGATCTCCCGGATCAGGCCGACTTCTTCGGCGCTGGCCTGGGTATTACCTGTATGCTCGACCGGCACGAAGACGAGACCCGCCTCGTGGCGGATATGACGCCCGCCGTCGGCCGGCCGGCGGACCAGCCGGTTTTTCGGCGGCGGCGCGGCTCGCAGGCGGCCGTCATACATGGTCTCGGAGATGAAGTGGCACAGCTGCGGATGGAGACGCCAGGTGGTGTCCAGAAAGAGTCCCAGCGTCTCGGGAATGGTCGCCCGGCCCTGGAGCAGGTAGTCCAGAGCCGACTGGCCGCTGTGGCCGGGATGCGAGCCCTGTATCGGCTGGCCGAGCTGCATCTGGTCGCCCAGCAGGACGAGGTTGCGGCTTGAGGCCGACATGCCGATCAGATTGGCCGTCGAGACCTGCCCGGCCTCATCAACAAACAGATAGTCAAGCTGGTCCCGCATGGAGGCGGCGCTGAAGGCCCAGGCCGTGCCGCCGATCAGCCCGACCTGGTCCAGCTCGGGCACGGCATACCGAATGGAGGTGACATACCGCGCTCCCTGGCAGTGGCTGAAAAACGGCGCGTCCGCCGGGCCGCCGACCTTGAGACAGGCGAGCTGTCCGTTCTGCTGTTCGGCGCATTTTTGCATCAGGTTCAGAATCGCGGCATGACTGTTTGAGCTGATGCCGACGCGTTTCCCCTGGCCTAAGAGAGACACGATCACCGCAGCCGCCAGCGTGGTTTTGCCCGTACCGGGCGGACCCTGGATGCACAGGGTGGACTGGTCGAGCCCCGACACGAGACGCAGCGCGGCCGCCCGCAGGTCTTCGTCGGGAGCGACCAGGGTCCGAGAGTCACCCCGGGGCGCTGAGGACAGGCGGGGCGGTCGCCGGGCCAGGAAATCGGCCAGGGCCGGAGACAGCCGGCGATCCTCGTGCCAGCTTCGGGCGGTGTGCTCTATGGCTTTGGCGATCACCTCGGCCGAGACGTGTTCGTTCGGAATCAGCGACAGCCTGGCCGGGGGAGGAGCGCCCCCGAGCTGCTTGAGCTTGCGCGGGCCGAACTTCAGACACACCCGGCCGGTGTCCCGGTCCAGTTCATGGATGTCGGTCGTCATATCCAGATCGTGGGCAAAAAAGCAGCTCGCGCCCTGGGTCAGCTTGGTGTCCTGGTCGGGATCGAAGGTGTACCAGAAGCCGGCGGATCTTTTGATAGGGATGGGCCGGTCCGACTCGCGGCACAGTCCACCCAAACAGTCGAGGTCTTCGACCAGTTCCTGTTCGCTCATCGCCTGGCGGTCAAAGGTCGCCCACCACACGGGCTTGTCTTCACGGCGGTGGAACTCGACCACGTTGCCCAGCATCTCCTGGGTTTGCCAGCGCTGGGTGTCTCCCGCCCGCTCTTGCTCCAGCTGGGGAATATCGGCCAGCAGGCGCTCGGCCAGCTCATGGCGCGGGTTGGGCTCGGCCGCACGCTGCGGGTCCTCATCCTCCTTGGCCGGTCCGGTTCCGGGCGGCAGCCAGGCAATACCCGCCTCACGCTGCCGCTCCCGCAGCCATTCGGTGAGCTGCCAGGTCGATTCGCAGTCGTCACGGTTATAGTCCCGAATCTCTTGCAGCAGCGGCGAGGCGCGCCAGTCCTGGGGCTGTCCGCTGGCCAGCCAGTTTTCGTAGGCCACGACCGAGTCACCCGCCGTGCTGACCGGCCCGGTTCGGCGGGTGTCGCGGTACAAAGACTCGATGTTTTTGAGCGAGTAGCGCGGCTCACCAACTCGCAGGCCCTGGCGCACAAGCGTATACAGATCGACAAACACGTTGTGTCGCAGCAGCTCATCGACCTCGGTCTCACGGGTGCCGTAGCGGCCCATCAGGCGACGCACCGCAGCGACTTCGTAGTTAGCGTAATGGTAGATGTGCAGCGCCGGGTCAGCCTGCCAGCGGGCGAACACCCAATCGACAAAGCCCTCAAAGGCCCGCTTTTCCTGGTCGGCGTCGTGAGCCCACCAGTCGAAAAACTGGGAGGCGCCGTGTTCGAGGCAGGTCACCCCGAACAGGTATTCCAGCCCGCCCCTGAGCAGCGGATAGCCCTCGATGTCGAAATACACATCGAGCGGGGACTGGGGGGGCAGCAGGGCCAAGCCCTTGCGTGGGTCGTCCGGCGCGGGTTCCACGATGTGGTACGCCGGTCTGTCGGTCCGGGCGGACGCAAGCTGGAGCCGAGCCTGATCCCGCAGCCGGACAAACACCGCGTCATCCAGACGCGCCACGTGCTGACGGTCGGTTTCGGCTAAGCCGCGCAGCGTCTGGATACCTGCGGCGTGCAGCTTCTCGACCTGGGTCTGGTTGATGTTGGCGACCCGGCACAGATGATCGCTCGATTCGAGCAGCGCTTCGGCGTGCGACTGCCAGCGGCCGTTCTCATCCCACGGGTTGGGCAGCGGAGGACTGTCAGGGTCAAAGCCAGCCAGAAAGGCGACAAAGGCGCTCTTCAGCGCCCGGTAGTAATACACATAGTCGGCCGTCCGAAACGTGTGCGCCCGGTCGTCGCCCGTCACA
>WTHE01000453.1 GCA_011523315.1 Candidatus Binatota bacterium | reverse complement strand
AAAATCCTTACGGCTCATGTCAGCCGGATCGAACATGATCACCTTCACCTGCCGGCCCGTCGCTATCCGGGTGATACGGACACAAACAAAACCATCGTAATCGACCCCCGGCTTGCCGTTGGTCGTCCCATCATTGCCCGGCGTGGCATCTCAACAACGGCTATCCTTGACCGTGTCAACGCAGGTGAAAGTGAGGAGGAAATAGCACAAGATTACGGTCTCGATCATACGGAAGTGGAAGAAGCGATAGTCTATGAACAGGCAGCCTAAGCGTGATCTTTTTTACGGACCGTGATCTGGGCTCGTTATTTCCCCAGATTTTGTCTGACGCCGGTATTCACGTCGAAAAACACGATGACCATTTCCCCAACAACGACACACCTGATGCCTCCTGGTTGTCGGAGGTTGGGCGTAACAAATGGTTTGCCATCTCAAAAGATAAGCGCATCCGCTACAGGCAGAATGAATTAAACGCAGTGATGCAGGCTGGCGTTGGGCTCTTTCTTGTTGTGGGAAAGGCTAGTCATAGAGAGCACGCGGAAAACTTCGTCACCTGCATCAACAAAATAGAGCGTTTCTTGAACAAGTATGCCCCCCCCTTCATTGCAAAGGTCTATCGGCCATCATCCGAACAACAACGACGAGGTAGTCGCAAGAAAGGGCGCGTGGAGCTTTACCTCTCACACGAGGAATGGTCGAAGCGTGGGCGATGAAATGGGACTACATTTTTCGCTGACCTCAGCGTCTTGTAGCTGAGGTGCTTGCCAGTGAGGGAGCTGGCGACATGGCCGAAGCGGTCCGGGTCCTTCCCGCTCCGTTCATTGAACCGACGCGGGGGGAACGGTTTCAGGCAGACGCAAGAGCCTTCGGCAAGGGGGAGGCCGGCGGGCGGAGGGACGGCCACGTGGGTCAACGCGCCGCACTCATCACACCGGATGTCGTCGTCCATCTGCATCGGGGCCACCGCGACTCACGCCGTGCGTCGTAGCAGTTCGGCCAGCACGTCGCCCTGGCGTTCGAGCGCCTTGCTCATCATGTCAATTTCCCGATTCCGCCGCTTCCCGGCCGCCTGCATCTGGAACAGGCCGACCACAATACACCCCAGGCCGACCACGCTGGCGATGGCCTGGATGACCTCGACCCAGCGCGTGCTGTTCGCGGCCTCTAACGCGGCGACTGCCCTCCACGCCAATTCGATAAGTTCAGCGTCCATCCTGTCCTTTCTACGTGGGGGCGGGTTTGAAACCCGCCCCCACAGGGCTGCGGATGGCCTAGCGCCGGTCGTACAGCGGATGGCCTTTGCGGCCGAGGTGGACCTTGGCCACATGGTCGGCTTCGAGGTGGGCGATATACAGGTCGTCAAAGTCCGGGCCGCCAAAGGCGCAGTTGGTCGGCCCCTTGGTCTTGGTGCCGTCCGGGTCGTCAATCAGGGTCGAGACCCTGCCGTCGGGAGCGACCACCACCAGCCGGTTAATCATCGGCAGGGTGGTGACCATATAGCCCTCGGTGTCAAAGGCCATGCCGTCGGGCAGCCCGCCCAGATTGTCGCCATACACCTCGGGCTGGCCGTGGCTGCCGTCTTTGTGCATGGCCACCCGGACGCAGTTGTGGTGGCTGGACTGCAACACATACACCGCCTCTTCGTTGGGATCGATGGCCGTGCCGTTGGCAAAATAAATGCCGGTGGCGGCCACCTCGCCGCTGCCGTCCGGGCGCAGGCGGACCAGACTGCCCTTGGGCGACGGATTCTGCAGCTCGGCCATCAGCTTGTCAAAGTCGCCCATCCCGATGTCGCTGGAGTTTGAGACGTACAGATTCCCCTCGGCGTCAAAGACCGGGAAGTTGGGCAGGGTCAGTTTTATGCTGCCGACCTGATCGGCAAACAGGCTGACCTGACCGTCCGGACTGACCTTGAGGACCGCAGCCTTGCCGGGGTCGCACACAAACAGGTTGCCGTCGCGGTCCAGGGCCATGCCGGCCGGCCGGCCGCCGGTGTTGGCCAGCTCGGTCACCGTGCCGTCCGGGGCCAGCTTGCGAATGATACCGTCCGCCCCGCCGCCGTAGACGTTGCCGTCGCGGTCAACGCTCACGCCTTCCGGGCCGTTGAAGCCGGTGGCTGCGGTGGTGACCTGATCCAGACTGAGTTGTTGGTAGGCCATGCTCGTCCTCCTTTTTTCAGCGCTTTTCTAGCGGCCCATCTTGAGCCGGTCTTCCTGAGCCCAGCCCTCTTTCAGCGGCACGGTGAAGTACGGGGTGAGGTGCATTTTCTTGAACTTCCACTGGCCGTTCTCCTTGGCGTACTCGTCGTCGTAGCGGGCGGCCACCACGTATGCCTCGCCTTTGGAGATGGTCTTGGCTTCGAGGTAGCTGTAGCCGGTGCCGCCGTCCCCCTCAAGCTCAACCGCGTGGTTATGGACGAACTGCTTGACAAACGACAGCAGCTGGGACACGCCGCCGAAAAACCTGGTCAACTCCTCCCGGCCCCGGGCTTTGCCCAGATAGCCGAAATCCAGGTCGCCGTCTTCGGTGAACAGGTCCGGGATTGCGGCCAGCTGCCCTTCGTTGACGCACTCGTGATAGCGGTAGCGCAGCGCCCGGACCGCCTCGCGGTCCTGCAGGACCTGCACCTGAGCTTCCAGCGCCTGGATACGGGCTTCGAGATCTTGTGCCATAAATCCTTCCTCCTTGTGTGTCGGGCGAATACGGACTGTCCCTCGTCTAGCATTCTCGGGGGAGAAAAAGAGAGAGCCGCCGGCTCAGGCTTGACCGGACCGGCTCCCAACGGCGCCGGCAAATCCCCCTCAGTCCCCCTTTTGGCAAAGGGGGAAGTACAAAGTGCCGGACGTGGCACCCGCCCCTACTCCACGCCGGTGATGACGAAGTTCTGTGTGGCCTCCTGCCACTCCAGGTGGACGGCCTCGTCGGGCGCCGGAAAGTCGTCCACCGCGCACTCCCCGGCCAGCCCCCGCACGAAGGCCGACCCGGCGTCGCGCACAAATGCCGCGCCCAGGGTCGTCACCCGCACCGTGACCCGCCCGAACTCCGCCCCGTCGGCCAGGGCCACGACTTCGTGGTCGCCCGGCCCGAGCCGATTCCAGTCGAGGCTCAGTCCGAAGCCGGGCGCCGGGTTCTCACACACCGCGGCGGTGTCGGCCCGCTCCGTGCCGTAGGCGACCGGATACGGCGTACCGTCAATCTCGACACTGACTTCTGCGGCGTCGCACACCCAGCCGCTGATGACGCCCCGGCCGCTCTGAAAGGAGCCGGACGCGGGGGTCTCCAGCCGGCCGAGCACATCACTGGCGTGGGTGGCGCTGACGGATGGCGGGGGCTGGCCGTCGCTCAGCGCGAAGTGCTGGCCGGCTTCCTGCCACACCAGATTGACGCTGTGGTCGGGCAACGGAAAGTCGGGCACGGTACAGGTTCCGTGGGCGTCGTGGACGAACTCCTCGCCCAGGGTCGTCACCTGCACGAGGGTGCGGGCAAATTCAATGCTGTCCAGGTAGGCGATGATGGTGTGCTCGCCGTCGCCCAGTAGGTTCCAGTTGACGGGCAGGCCAAAGCCGGTGGCGGTGTCGTCGCAC
>WTHE01000616.1 GCA_011523315.1 Candidatus Binatota bacterium | reverse complement strand
CATTATTCACCAGCAAGACCTTTTTCGACACCATCCTCAGGCCGTCGGCGTCGGCGCGCAGTTGGTAAACCGCACCTCCGGTCCGATCTCGGCCGGCAGGTCGGGATCGGTCAGCTCGTCAAAGGTGTAGAACTTCATGCACGCCCCTCCTCTTGGCCGTTACGGAACGCGGGCATCACATACTTGGCGAAGCGCTCCAGCGAGGCGATGACATGCTTGGGCTGCATGCCGCCCTGGGCCACCTCGAGCAGCAGATAGTTGGTGCCATAAAATTCCTGGGCCCAGCGGATACGCTTGATCAGGTTGTCGGGATCGCCGATCAGGATCAGGTTGCGGCTGTCCAGATCGTCGTAGGTCGCTCCGGCGAAGCCTTCGAGCATGACCTTATGCCGGTCAAAGCTGGGCGAGGTATGCGGCCGTCGCAGGGCCAGGCTGCCGAAGAAATGGTAGTAGTCAAAGACGTGCTGACCGCCGTGGCGGTGCGCCTCCTGGTTGGTTTCCCCGCAGTACATCTGGTACACCCCGGCTATATCGCGCTGGGCCGGATCGTAGCCGTTGTCGGTCAGCGCCCGGCGGTAGGCGGCAATGCCCTGGCGGACCGCCTCACGGTCGGGAATGAAAAAGGCCGTGGCCAGGTGAAAACCACGGCTGCCGGCCCACTCGTAGCTCTCGGGCGTAACCGCTCCGGCGGCATAAATCGGCGGGTGGGGCTGCTGGCGCGGCTTGGGGAAAAAGCTGTAGTCCTGGAGGGTGTAGAACTCGCCCTGATACGAGAACGGCGCGTCGGCCAGCCAGGCTTTGACCAGCAGGTCCGTCCCCTCTCGGTAGCGCTGGACGTTTTCGTCCTCGTCAACGCCAAACACCTCGTAGGCATACTTGATGAACCCGCGCCCAATCCCGTACTCCAGCCGTCCCTGGCTCAGCACGTCGAGCATGGCGTACTCCTCGGCCAGCCGGATCGGGTGGTGCAGGGGCACCAGGGAGACGCCGGTGCCGAGACGAATCCGTTTGGTGCGCGCCGCCGCAGCCATGGCTATCAGCGGCGGCGAACCGAACGAGTAGCCGGAGTAGTGGTGCTCGCCAAACCACACCGCATCGTAGCCCAGCTCTTCCTCCAGCTGGACCTGGTCCAGGATGTGTTCGTAGTACTGGGACGGGCTGCCATGGATCTCGGGATGGTACTCAACGTTATACAGGATGCCGAACTTCATGCCTGCCCTTATACACATCCCGGTTCGGATCGTGCAATGATACGGTCCTGAATGATGAATGCTGAATGCTGAACGATGAACGGCAGTTGTAGGGGCCGCCCCCCGTGGCTGCCCGAATATGGCGGATGAAGACGAACGACGAAAAGGAGGAACGACATGAGCCTCAAGCGACCAAGCCTGGAACAGCTGGCCGACGTGGCCGACCGCTACGCCCTGCACCTGACTGAAGACGACCTGGAATCCTTCCAGGGCCTGATGGACGGCATGCTGGCCTCGTACGCCCGCCTGGATCAACTCACCGTCCCCAGCCTGCCGGTGAGCTATCCGCGCACGCCCGGCTATCGTCCCCAGCCCCAGGACAACCCCCTGGGCGCCTGGTACTGGCGCACCGAAGTCAAGGGTGCCGCGGACGGTCCGCTGGCCGGCCGGACGATTGCGCTCAAGGACAACATCTGTCTGGCCGGGGTGCCGATGATGAACGGCAGCAGCGTGCTGGAGGGCTATGTGCCCGACATTGACGCCACGGTCGTCACCCGCATCCTCGACGCCGGCGGCACGATTACCGGCAAGGCGGTGTGCGAGCACCTGTGCGCCTCGGGCGGCAGTCATAGCAGCGACACCGGCCCGGTCCACAATCCCTACGACCCGAGCCGGACCACCGGCGGCTCGTCGAGCGGCAGCGGCGCGCTGGTGGCGGCCGGCCAGGTCGATATGGCGCTGGGCGGCGACCAGGGCGGGTCGATTCGGATTCCGAGTTCGTGGTGCGGCATCTGCGGCCTGAAACCGACCCACGGCCTGGTGCCCTACACCGGCATCTTCCCCATCGACATCACGATTGACCACACCGGTCCGATGGCCCGCAGCGTGGCCGATGTTGCCCTGCTGCTGGAGGTCATCGCCGGCCCCGACGGCCTTGACCCGCGCCAGCAGGCCGGCTTGCCGGGACAGGCGTATCAACAGGCGCTGAGCGGCGAGATTCGGGGGCTGCGGGTCGGCATCGTCCAGGAGGGCTTTGGCTGGGACGGCCTGTCCGAACCGGATGTCGAGGACTGCGTGACCGAATCGGCCCAGGCTCTGGCCGGCCTGGGCGCCGAGGTCAGCAGCGTGTCGATTCCCTGGCACCGCGACGGACGGCATATCCTGAACGCGATTCTGATGGAGGGCGCCACCGCCCTGGTCGCCCAGGGCAACAGCATGGGCACCAACTGGAAGGGCTATTACACCACCAGCCTGCTGGACGCCTACGCCCGAGGTCAGCGTACCCGAGCCGACGACCTGTCGGAAACCGTCAAGCTGATCGTCCTGCTGGGCGGCTATATGCAGGAGCACTATCACGGCCGCTACTACGCCAAGGCCCAGAACCTGGCCCGTTCCCTGACCGCAGCCTATGACGCCGCCCTCCAGGAGTGCGATCTGTTAGCAATGCCCACGGTTCCCCTTAAAGCCACCCGTATCCCGGCCGCGGACGCCAGCCGCGAGGAACTGGTCGCCCGCTCCATGGAAATGGCACCCAATACCGCGCCGTTCGACGTCAGCGGCCATCCCGCGCTCAGCGTTCCGTGCGGCATGTCGGACGGCCTGCCGATCGGCATGATGCTGATCGGCCGGACGGGCGACGACGCGACCGTGCTGCGGGCCGGGGATGCGTTTCAGCGCCAGGTGTACACGCCGCCCAGCCCGCCGCCTCTGAACGCTGAATGATGAATGATGAACGATGAACGATGAATGATGAACGGAGGACACAATGGAATTCGGTATCTGTCTGGCAACAAAAATCGACGACTGGCAGTTGATCTCCTACGCCGAGGATCTGGGCTTTGACCGAGCCTGGATCCCGGATTCGCAGATGATCTGGTCGGACTGCTATGCGGTCATGGCCCTGGCCGCCCAAAACACCTCGCGGATTCAGCTGGGCACCGGCGTCGCCATCCCCGGCACCCGGATTGCCCCGGTCACCGCCCACTCGATTGCCTCGATTAATCAAATCGCGCCGGGGCGGGTGTTTCTGGGCATCGGCACCGGCCACACCGCCATGCGGGTGATGGGCATGGAGCCGATGCGGATCCGCGACTTCCGGGAATACCTGCGGGTGCTCAGGGTTTTGCTGCGGGGAGAGGAGGTCGAGTATAGCCTGGCCGACCGGACTCGCACGATCCGGTTTCTGCACCAGGACTTGCGCTTTGTGAACCTCGACAATCCCATTCCCATCTATGTGGCCGCCAACGGCCCGCGGGCGCTGAGATCGGCCGGGGAGTTTGGCGACGGGCTGGTCTCGGCCTTTAACGAGCGCCCCGAGGTTCTGGCCACTCACCTCGACCAGGTCCGGGCCGGGGCAGAGAAGGCCGACCGCAGCCTGCCCGACACCTTTCATACC
>WTHE01000030.1:13941-16788 GCA_011523315.1 Candidatus Binatota bacterium | reverse complement strand
CAGATTGTCTGCCACGCTTGTGAGCAACGGACAGCTAAGAGCTTAATCGGGAAAATCAGCAACAGTCCTGTTGATTATACGGACAATCCACAATAGAGTTGTGGACCATGAAGGTCCAACGCCGTCTCGATTTACCGCGTCTGTTACAAAAGAAGTCCTTTTTTCTGTTTGGGCCGCGGGCCACGGGCAAAACGTATCTTATTCGGGAACAGCTCGCCGACCAAGCCCAGGTGATCGATCTGCTGCGTTCGGACCTGTACCTCCGCCTGGCCGGCTCACCGGTTGAACTGGAAGCCATCCTGACCGGTCAGGCATCGAACTCGGTAATTGTCATTGACGAAGTCCAAAAAGTGCCGCAGCTCCTGGACGAGGTCCAGCGCTTGATTGAGACCAAGCGGCTGCGTTTTCTGCTCACCGGCAGCAGTGCCCGCAAGCTGCGCCGCGGCCAAGCCAACTTGCTGGCCGGGCGGGCGTGGCAGGCCAACCTCTTCCCCCTGACCTGGGACGAACTGACCGACACCCATTTTGATCTTGATCGCTATTTGCGCTACGGCGGCCTGCCCAGCGTCTATCTCAGTCAGGACCCGGCCGAGGAGTTGCAAGCGTATGCCCATACCTATCTGACGGAGGAAATTCAGGCCGAGGGTCTGGTCCGGCGGCTTCCCCAGTTTGCCCGTTTCCTCCAGGTTGCAGCATTGGGCAACGGGCAGATCCTCAACTTTACCCGGATCGGCAATGACGCTCAGGTTGCGCCCTCGACAGTCCGTGAGTACTATTACCTGCTGGAAGATACTCTGCTCGGTTTTCTCCTTCCGCCCTGGACCAAGTCACGCAAGCGCAAAGCCATTACCAGTGCCAAGTTCTATCTGTTTGATACCGGGGTGGCGCATACTCTGGCCGGCACGCGCACGCTTGAGCGCAACTCCGACCTGTACGGACGGAGCTTTGAGCACTGGATTGGTATGGAATTGCGGGCCGCGCTGAGCTACCAGCGGACCCACCAGGAGCTGTGCTACTGGCGCTCAACTCATCAGCACGAGGTTGACTTCATTATCGGCGATGAGGTCGCAATCGAGGTCAAAGCCAGCCAGCGCATCACCAAACGCGACGGCAAGGGCTTACGGGCACTGCAAGAGGAAGGCATCTGTCAACGCTTCTACCTCGTTTCCCAGGACCCGATTGAACGGCTGGACAACGGGGTCCACGCGGTCCATTGGCGGACCCTGCTCAGCCGTTTATGGGCAGGGCAACTGTAGGCATCCGCTTCCTTTGCTGCCTCCACGCTCATTAAAAGAGAAGCGACGTTCCTGAGATTCCACGGTCTTCCCAATTTGACATCTCTCGTCATGTCAGTCATCCTCCCGCTTGTCTCCATCAAGCAGCGAACTCGTTGAGTCGGGTCGCTTGCTCAATAGAACAGCCGCATTTCAGGCGCGGGGTCGCTCCCTGCGCCGCGGCGAATAGGCAAGACCTCACCACATTCGCTGTTGTGATGGAGACACGGCCCGGCATCCCAGCCGGGTACGCAGTCCACAGCGGGAGGCAGAATATGCAGATCAGCAGGACAATAACTCTCATAACAATGACCGTCGCCGCTTTGTTAGCACACTCGTTGGTTTACGCGGCCTCTCTCGACGTGCCGAGTAACGGGGATACCCTGTCGGGCATTGGGATCATTCATGGCTGGAAGTGTGAGGCGGAAGGAGCGATTACGATCAGATTCGACGGCGGCGGCTCCATTCCTGCAACGTATGGGTTTCCCCGTGGAGATACCAGCCAGACATGTGGTCGGGATAATGGGAACAACGGCTTTTATGCCTTCTATAATTGGGCCATCTTGGGAGACGGGGAGCATACGGCGGTGGCCTATGACAATGGGGTGCAGTTTGCCAGTGCCACCTTTACCGTTGTGACGACCGGTGAGGAGTTTCTGTCGGGTGTAGAGGCGCAATGCACGATCCCAGATTTTCCTGCACCGGGCGAGGAAGCCCGCTTTATCTGGAACGAATCAACGCAACACCTGGAACTGGCGGCCGTGAGCGACCCTTCCGAACCCATCGTCGGAGGCAAGTTGTACTGGATTGCCCGTAAGGGAGGCAGCCTCCAATATGCAGTTCAGCGGGCTAACCTCGATGGCTCCCAGCTGGAAACCCTCTTCGATAGGGGCCTGTACCCGGTTGACTTGGCCGTGGACCCCAACAGGGGCAAGCTGTACTGGACGGCCGGGAATGAAGACCTGAGAGGAATCCAGCGGGCTAACTTAGACGGCTCCCAGGTGGAAAATCTCGTTCTCTGGCATGGCCCGAATGGGGGTGCGCCAAGGGAGCTTTCCGTGGACCCGACCGGGGGCAAACTGTACTGGCTATTCTGGCGGAGTGGCAGCTATGTGGTTGAAATCCAACGGGCTAACCTCGACGGCTCCCAGGTGGAAACCCTCTTTAGCAGATCGGATCGGATATTCCATCTTGCCGTGGACCCGGCCGGAGGCAAGTTGTACTGGCCAGACTATGGACCAGGCGTCGGAGAAGAAAGTGTCTGGCGGGCCAACCTCGACGGCTCCCAGGTGGAAACCCTCTTCGTCATGGATTCACAACTCGGAATAAATTTCACCCTGGACTCAACCGGGGGCAAGCTATACTGGACTCTCAATCCAAGCACCCGGTACAGGCGGTACGCAGTCCAGCGAGCCAATCTCGACGGCTCCCAGATTGAAACCCTCTTCGTCTCGGATTCGCAGCCCCTCGGAAGGGAGCTTGTCGTAGACACGACTGGAGGCAAACTGTACTGGACAAACTATGGACCAGGCGTCGGAGAAGAAAGTGTCTGGCGGGCCAACCTCGACGGCTC
>WTHE01000030.1:0-13841 GCA_011523315.1 Candidatus Binatota bacterium | reverse complement strand
TGGACCAGGCGTCGGAGAAGAAAGTGTCTGGCGGGCCAACCTCGACGGCTCCCAGATTGAGCCCCTCTTCAGCAGCTCGAATTGGCTGCTCGATCTCGCTCTGGTTCTGGAGTGAAGAGGCAATATCGTCAACAGTAATAATAACTGGTCATTCGCAGAACCCGGACAGCGGAGGAAATCGCTGAACTGGAAACCCAGGCTGCTGCTGAGAAACCATCTGGTCAAGTCAGGCAGAACCGAGGCTGTCAGCGAATCCAAAATAGCGAGAGTAAAACGAGCGAGCGAGAACCTCTAGGAGTATCTTGGTGCCGCCGTCGCCTGCTTCTCATCGCTGGAATGCCAACACTATATTCACCAGCGTAGGCGTACAGGATGGTGAAACGTTCCAGGGGCTTAATCGGAGAAATTAGCTACTGTATAGTACTGTAGCAGGAAGGGAGGACCGATATGGGTAAAGGCAAACGGGTAAAGGCGGAAAGAAAGAAGCAGGCAGTGAACGAGAAACTACTACACCCTTTCCTACAGAATTATCCAGATGCAGAAGGTACCCCGAATTATCTAAGACGTATGTCTATACCTGCAAGGTCGGGTGAGATGTTGGCGGACGATCAGAAATGGGCGACTCTTTCCCCAAAGCGTTATGAGTGCTCTGACTCAGCCATTTACAGGAACGGAATTGTTGCAGCAACAGTGGATGAAAAATTTCGAGTTTTTGCCATTCCCATTTCTATAAGAACGCTTACATACGGTTTTGGAGTAGCCGTAGATTCTTATGATGAGAAGGGGAGGACTTTAGTGAAGGGAGCATCAGAAGAATTTGCTGTGAATAAAACGAAAACAATTCACCTAGGAACTCCAAAATTCTATCAAAACATACAATCAGAGATTCCGTCTCAAAGAGACCCGGATGAGGGAAAAATCCGAATGGGAAAAGACACTGTACTTCAGGTACAAGCTTCAAAGTCAAAAGACTGGCTATCCGTGCCCCACGAAATACTTGAGACACAAGAACCAAAGTCAAAGGACTGGCTATCCGTGCCCCATGAGGGAATAACTATTAATTACGATAGCTGCGGGTACATATATTCTTGCTCAAATTTTGAAAATGGAGAGATTGATCGGCCGGAATACAATTCGTACACTTCATTTAACGCTTCTCCACAAAGAATCGCCTTCGCTCTAGGAATGGATGTTGGGGGACACCTGATTAAAAAGGGAAGGAGGTCAGAGTTGCAAAGTTTCCCAGAGATTAGAGTTTTTTTTGGCAAGGTAGAGTATATGGATCATGAAGAGCAGGAAACTCTGCATCGAAGGGCGGCGGTATTGAACAATTTTCGAGAAGACTTAATCGCAATTTTTACAAAAACTCCTGACTATTCGCATCAAAGAGAGTTTAGATTCCTCATTACATTGGACAACCTGCGATGGGACTTTGAGTCTAATCCCTCCTTAACAGTAGCCATGTCTCCGAACTTCCAGTGTCACTTTGGGTACACCTATTGGACTGCTGAGCGCGAGCGACACTGAAAGCCTCCCCAGTGTGTCAACCCCAGGTCGCCTCGTCATCGCTCATCGAGATGTCGAAGGCCGTCTTGCCCAGCAGCTCGAGCGTGTCGTCGGCGTCGACCGGGTGAAACAGACCGGCCCGCACGTCACGGAAATAGCGCTCCAGGGGCAGCCGTTTGTAGTAGGAGATACCGCCGACCGTGCGCATGGCCAGATCGACCACGCGGACCGAGTTTTCAATAGCAATCATCCGGGCGGCCACGCTTTTGCGGCCCCACATACGGATGTCCTCGTGTTCGACCTCGGCCCCGGCTTTCCACATCGCCGCTCGCGCGCCCTCAATCAGGACATCCATCTCGCCGACTTTGTTATACACGCTGGGCAGATGGCTCATCGGCTGCTTGTGCGGAAAGCGCGGGCGGTCGCGCATGAACTCGACCACGAAATTACGCGCCGCCACGGCAATGCCGATATACACCCCACCCATGGAAAACGGGGCTTTGAGAAACAGGCTCAGGACACCGCCCCGGGTGAAGACCGGACGCTCCAGAAAAATCGCGTCGTCCGGGATAAAGGCGTCCTGGAGTTCGGTGCTGCGCGACTCGGTCGCCCGCATGCCCATCGTGTTCCAGTCGTCCTTCATCAACAGGCCGGGGGTGTCGCGGGGAATCAGAAACGAAATGATCTTGCCCTCTTTGGGGTTGTCGCTCGGTCCCCAGGTCGCCTCGGAGAAGTAGCGATCAAGGGCAATGCTCTGGGTGCTGAAGATCTTCTTGCCGCTGACCTTCCAGCCGCCGTCCATGGGCTCGGCCGTGGCCTTGGGCCGCAGCACGGTGACCGCATTATTGGCCTCCGATCCCGAGCCGCCCACAATCCAGCGGTTGGCCGCAATCTGGCGCAGCAGGGCTTCGGCCCGCGCGTCCTTGGTCGTGCGCCACACATCGGTCACCACGCCCAGAATGTTGAAATGCATATTGATCGCCAGGGCGGTCGGACCGCAGCCCTGGGCCAGGCGTTCCTGAGCCTTGACCCGCTCCAGCAGACTGACCCCACCACCCCCCAGCTCGGTCGGAATGGTCATGATCGAGTAACCCGTCTCGCGCAGTTGCTCATAGTTCTCGTACGGGAAGGAGCGCTCTTCGTCGTGCTGGGCGGCGCGCAGCGCAAAATCGTCGGCCATGCGGCCGGCTATCCCAATCCAGTGCTGCTCACCCGGGCTGTGATGTTGTTGCATGTCCATGCTGTTCCCCTCCGTTCCCTATCTGGGTGTGAGTCCGACCTCGCCGGCAAAGCGTTCCATCAGCCTCAGCACCTCGTCAAACTGATCGGTCCAGGCAAAGAAGGCCAGGACAACGTGGTCCAGACCGCCGGCCTCATAGCGCGGCAGGGCGGCCAACACGTCCTCGAAGCTGCGTTCGTACGACAGCGCGGCATAGGTCAGCGAGTCGGGGTCGCGGCCGGCCTGCTCGGCCAGCCGTTTGATGGCCGCAATATCCCCGGCAAAGCCGTCCGGGTCGCGCCAGAACACGTGCCCATACCAGCCGTCGCCGAGCGTGGCGGTGCGCCGCAGAGCGCGCTGGCTGTGGCCGCCAATCCAGATCGGCGGGTGCGGCTTTTGGACGGGTTTGGGCGCGCACACAATGTCGGAGAATTTCTCGTAGCGTCCGTCAAAGTGGGCCTGGTCCTGGGTCCACAGCGCTTTCATGACCTGCAAGTATTCATCGGTCTGATCCCCACGCTGGCGGTAGGGCGCGTGGAGCACCTCGAATTCCTCTTGCAGCCAGCCCGAGCCGCCACCGAGTATCACCCGCCCGTGCGACAAGACATCCATGCTGGCCACCATCTTGGCCGTCACGACCGGATTCCGGTACGGCACGATCAGCACCCCGGTGCCCAGCCGGACGGTTGTGGTACAGGCCGCGACATAGCTCAGGACGGTCAGGGGATCGAGAAAGTTATCGTTGCTGTCAACCGGAAACCTGCCCTCGGGGTGATACGGGTACTTGGACTGGAGCTGGGCCGGAAACACCACGTGGTCGCCAACCCAGACCGAGTGATAGCCCAGCCCATCCGCCCGCTGGGCCACGGCCTGAATCCGCTCGACCACCTGCTCGCGGGCAAACGCGCCGATGTGGGGAAGCACAACGCCAAATTCCATGCGCCCTCCTTTTGCCAGCCTCCGAAAAGCGGGGCCGGTATTCTCAGCGTCTTGCCACGTTTTGGCCGAAAAGCCAAGAACCGCACACTCCCTCAGGTCTACGTTCCAGCTTGACAGCCCTACGGCCGAGCGGAAGACTTGAGCGCTCAGGATGGAACATGATGGACAGGGGTGCAGGAAGAAAGCCGCAGCTGGTGGACGCGGTCGGACTGTGGTGCGCCCTCGGCTACGCGGTCCTGGCCGGCCTGGCCCGGCAAGCCGGCGAACCGCAGCTGCCCGCCTTTTGCGGCCTCGTCATCTGGAGCGGTCTGCCGGTCTTCGGCCTGTTCCTGTATTTCCGCAGCCGTGGGGCGTCTTTTCCTGTCGGCCGGCTGCTGTTGTGGGCGGTGGCGTTCAGGGTGTGCGGCTTGATCGGCGGACCGTTCTTCGAGGACGACTTCTACCGCTACCTGTGGGACGGCTACCGTTTTGCCACGGCCGGCACCCCGTACGGCAGCCCACCCGAAGCGTTTTTCGTCGATCCGGGCGTTCCCCAGGCCTTCCGCGCGGTGCTGGATCACATCAACCACCCCGAGCTGCCGACCATTTACGGCCCGACAATGCAGTTCGTCTTCCTGTTGAGCTACTGGCTGTGGCCGGCCAGCGTTGCAGGCTTGCAGGCGCTCCTGATTCTTGTCGATCTCGCCAGCATAGGACTGCTGCTGCGCCTGGCACCGGCCAGGAACGTCATGCTGTACGCCTGGTGTCCCCTGGTCATCAAGGAGGTCGCCTTCACCGCCCACCCGGATGGTATTGGCGTGTGTCTGCTGCTGGCCGCAATCGTGCTCGCCCGGTCGTACCGCTGGCACGCTGCGGCCGTGTGTCTGGGACTGGCTGTCGGGGCGAAGGTATTCGCCCTGGTCCTGACCCCGTTCGTGCTGGTCGGCGCCAGCGCCCGGCACTGGGCGCTGTTCGCGGCCGTGCTGGCCGGGCTGTATACCCCGTTCGCTCTGAGCGGTGGGACAGACCTGGAATCCCTGCTGGTCTTTGCCCGCGAGTGGGAGTTCAACTCGGCCGTCTTTGGGCTGGTGACGCTCGCCGTGCCCGCGTTCGAGGCCAGGCTCGTGCTGGGGATAGTGTACGCGGGGTTCTGGGGCTGGTACTATTGGCAGTATTGTCGAAACGAGACGCGTGGCATCCCGCGGGGCGACTGGCTGTACGGTGTGCTGCTCGTGGTGTCGCCCGTCATCAATCCCTGGTACCTGCTGTGGCTGTTACCCTTTGCGACGGTCTTTCCCAGCGCGTGGGCGTGGACAGCCTCGGTGACCGTCCTGCTGTCGTATGTGACCGGGCTCAACCTGAACGACTACAGCCTGCAAGCCTATCAACAGCCGACCTGGGTGCGCCTTGTGGAGTTCGGCCTGATCCTGCTGGCGCTGGCCTGGCCGTTGTTCAGGACCCGTTTACATAGCCCCGTCCGATAGACAAGACACACGACCCTGCGTACCATTCACAACCAAGGAGAAATGCCTATGCGGTTTGTCCACATCAAGAAGAGCCTCACCCGTGCCAGGGACCGGATCATGCTGGGGCTGCTCGGCGTCGCGCTGCTGGCCGGCGTTGCCAAGGCCGCCCCCGGCTCGGAACTGCTGTCAGCCTGGGAGGCGAGCGTCGAAACCAACGCCGCGTCTATTGATCACAGCGCGTGGCAAGGCATCCTGGACACCTATCTCACCAGCCATCCGTCGGGCATCAATCGCTTCGATTACGCCGCGCTCAAGGCCAACGCCGAGGACGCCGCCAAGCTGGCTGGCTATCTGACCTCGCTGCAAGAACTCGACCCGCGGCACTACTCCCGCCAGGAACAGCAGGCCTACTGGATCAACTTCTACAACGCGCTCACCGTGCGGGTCGTGGCGGACGCCTATCCGGTGGACTCCATCCGCGACATTTACCAGGGTTGGTTGCCGCTCGGTCCCTGGGACGACGTGCACGCCGAGGTCGCCGGCATGCCGCTGACCCTGAACAATATCGAGCACGGCATCCTGCGCCCCATCTGGCGCGACCCGCGCATTCATTACGCGGTCAACTGCGCCAGCCACGGCTGTCCGAATTTATCCCCAACGGTGTATACCGCAGCCAATACCGAGGCACTGCTTGAGGCCGGCGCGCGCGCCTATGTCAATCATCCCCGCGGCGCGAGCTTCGTGGACGACGACTTCCTGCTGATATCGAGTATCTACGAGTGGTACGTGGAAGACTTCGGCGGCACCGAAAAGACGGTCATCGACCACCTCATGCAGTATGCCGAGGAAGAACTCGCCGCACGCCTCAAGACCTTCAGCGGATCGATAGACTACGAATACGACTGGAACCTGAACAAACCCTGAGGGACCGCCATACTCAGAACGCGTAGGTGTCAAACGCGTAGCCGAGCGACACGCTGAACACGTCGGACGCTGCGGTATTCCGACCGGCAATGACTGTCGCGTACGAAAAACCGAGGCTGATCTGGTCCGTGAGCGAGACGGTCAGCCCTCCGCCAAGCAACTCAATTTCTTCCTTCACTTCAGGAAAACGGGCCGGGGTGAAGACACCGGGCGGCTCGCCCGGGCCGATGTCCAGACTCCCCCACGGGGTGTCAATGCGCTCATAGTTGATACTGAGGCCCAAGCGCTCCCAGAGCAACACGCCACCGGACAACCTCAAGAAAAGGTTATCCGGGATATTCTTGTTGCGGTAGCGGTAGCCGAACTCACTGGACAGGGCGAAGCGGTCGGCAAAAAACTTGCCGGCCAGCCCCGATATCTCGAATCCCTCGCCCCCATCGCCGAGCGAGTTGATAGAGCCGGTCTCATAATCCCCGGCGATGATCGCGCCGGCGCGGAGTGCCAGACTCGGGAGCAATTCGTTCTCGACGATGGCCTCGTCCAGGAGACGGTAGGTCACTCCGAAGTTGACATCGCCCAAACCGCTGGGGCTTTTTTCGCGCAGCGTACCGTGCTGTCGAAAATAGCTCTCCGCATATCCCAAGCGCAGATCCAGAGCGACCGACTCAAATAAGCCGTATTTCACATCTACCAGCACGGTGTGCTGCTGGAGGTCGCTCGGCAACGGCACCGTATCGACAGAGCTGGTCGGGGAGGTTTTGCGATGGTATTCGTCGGCCGTCTGATAGGTATAGGAGAGACCGATACTTCCCGCCCCCGGAGCCGGGAGCCACGGCGAGCCACCCGAGAAGGCGGGCGAGATGGTGAGCACGATGACCGAAGCGGCCACAGCAAAGATGAATGCGTACAAGCGCTGCATGGATGTCTTCCTCCAGGTGTCTATGGATGTCGCCGGCCCTGAGCGGCCGGGTGAGCAGCCGGAGCGCGGCTCACAGCTGGTAGCGCCGGGTCAGGTAGTAGTGGACGAGTTCCTGTTCGTCCGGCTTGCCCGCACAGTCGGCGCCCTGACTCCCCGGACATAAGATCTGGATATGCTCATCGTCGGGCGTGCCCGGCTTGGTGTCCGCCTCCCGGGCTTCGAGGCTGTTCTTGAGGCTCTGGGCGCGAGCCCGGTCCAACTCCCCGCGCTGGATGGGACACGAGGAACACACGAGCTTTTTGAAGGTGAGCGCCTTGCCCTGGGTGTAGGCGTCCCGAGGGCTGATGCCGCCGGCCGTCGTAATAGAGCCCGAGGTAAAGGCCGTTCCCGGCAAGAAGCTCCCGGCAAGGACCAAGGCCAGCAAACCGATACAATATTTCATGATTCCCCTCTCCTCTTCTAACGTTCTCGCAAACTCTTATCGCGTCTGGAGTCATAGGACAATACACATGCTTACATTTCCCCTGTATGTAAAGTGGACAGCACACGCTACCCCGTCCTGGGACAGCAGCCTCGTGATCGGGTCAGAGGAGGCGACATCGCACGGGTCGGCTTCGTATGATTGAGTCGCGCCGGCCTCTATCTCTCGGCCCAGCCCTCCAGGAGCAGTCTGGCCTGCTGCAAATCCACGGTTTCAAGTTCAGGGGCAAACCACCCGGACACCTCGGCGAGCAGCTGGCGTGCCTCAGCCGTTTTGTTCTGGGTCTGCCACAGCCGGCCCAGGCTCATGGCCGCCCGTAGCTCCAAAGACTTGGCCCGCTGTCTCCGGGCCGTCTCGCTCGCCCGCTGAAAACACGCCTCAGCGGTGGCCGTCTGGCGGTGGCTGAGCGGGTGGTCTTCCCGCGCCAGCAGGCACTCGCCCTTGCGCCGGTACAGCTCGGCCTCGTAGAAGCGTTCCCCGTGCTCTTCGACGGCCTGCAAGGCTTGGTCGAGACTGTGCAGGGCGGCGTCCAGCTGTCCGCTCTTGTGCTGGGCCTCGGCCACCAGAGACAGAAAATACGGACGCAGCAGCGCTGAGCCGGTCGCCTGCCAGGCGGCCAGCCCGTCTTCCAACTGGGTCGCGCCGTCCCCGGTCGGCACCCGCATTGCCGTGGCCCAGCCTTGCAGCATCCGTCCCATCGCCAACCAGTGGGGAAAGCCGTGTTGCTGGGACATGGCCACTGCGGTCGCAGCCGTGGCCTGGCTGGCCGACGGGTCGCCCCGAATCTGGTGCAACATGGCCAGCCAGTTGTGGGCGGCGGCGAGGCTGTGGGGGAGGCCGTGGGCGGCGTCCAGAGCTTCGTGGCACTGGCCCAGCGCCTGGTCGGGATAGCCGAGCAGCCACAGGGTCAGGGCGTTGTAGAACAGGCACACCACCTTGGGATCGGAACCGTAGCGAAAGGCCAGGCTGCGGTGGGTGTCGGGCTGGTAGAGGGCAATCGCGTGTTCGAGATGCTCGCGGGCCAGGCCGAACTCGCCCAGCCAGAACAAGGTGTTGCCGCACGCCCGGTGGACTTCGATCAGCGAGGCTTGATCGGGCAGACTGGAGGTCATCGACAGCAGCTGTTCGCCGAGTTGCCGGGCGGTGTGGAGTTCGCCCCGCATCTCATGCACCATCCACAGCCCGCGCAAAGCGGAAAACGCGTGGGACGGCTGGCCAACCTGGTGGCCCAGTTCTTGAGCCCGGACGTAGGTGTCTTTGACCTCCGGGTCGGCATAGCCCTTGGTGGCGATCAGACCGGGCCCGCGCGTGGTGTGGAAATCCAGCTCGTGTTCGGCTCGCTCGGCTCCCTCGGGCAGGGCTTTGAGCAGGGCCAGTCCCTGGCCCAGGTGTTCGAGCGCTTCGACATAGGCCGAGCGTTCAAACGCGCGTTGACCGGCGCGTTTCCAGTAGTCGAGCGCCTCGTGCTGGAGACCCGCCTGGGTATAGTGGTGGGCGATCAGCTCGGGCTGGGTCTCGGCCGTCTCAGGAAAACGTTTCTCCAGGACACGGGCAATATGGGCGTGCAGTTCGAGGCGCTGGCTTTTGAGCAGGGACTGATAGGCCGCGTCCTGAATCAGGGCGTGTTTGAAGACCCAGCGGGGGTGCGGCGACTCTCCCCGGCGGGAGATGATCTCGGCGACCGCCAGCCGCTCCAGGCCGTGCTGCAAGGACTGGTCGTCGAGCGACCACACGGCCCGGATGACCTCGTGGGGAAAAGCACGGCCCAGAGCGGCACCGAGCTGGGCAACCTCTTTGGCCGGACCGAGCTGATCGAGGCGGGCCATCAGCAAGTCGTGCAGGGTGGCCGGAATGGCCAGGTCAGGCGCCTGAGACGCCGACGAAGAGGACGATTCGGCGGCCAGCACCATCGTCGTCAGTTCTTCGATGAACAGCGGAATGCCGTCGGTCTTATCCAGAACCTGTTGGACGCGGGCATGCGGCAGAACCCGGTCAGCGGCCAACTCGGCGATCAACCGGGCCGCCTGTTGGCGTTCGAGACGGCCCAGGCTGAGCTGTTTCATGTGCGGGCGGATAGTCCAGGCCGGCGTAAAATCAGACCGAAAGGTCAGGACAACCAGCAGACGGGCGTCGGCAACCCGGTCAATCAGGACCTGGAGCAGATCCAGGGTCGAAGGGTCGGCCCACTGGATATCCTCCCACACGACCAGCGGCGGGCTTCGGGCGGCCTGTTGCAGCAGGCCGGCGACAATGGCCTGCTGGGTGCGCTGCTTTTGGCGCTGGGGGCTTCCCTGCCAGGCTGTATAGCGCTCGTCCAGCGGGATGGACAGCAGGGCTGCCAGCAGCGGGACGACTTCCTGGCGGCCAAAGGGGTGATCGGCCAGCAGGGTTTCCAGCCGGGACAGCCGGTCGGCAGGCCGTTCCTCCGGCCCGGTCTGGACCTGGCGCTGGAAATACTCGATCTGGGGGTAGAAGGCGCTGTGCTGGAAGTGATCCGAACAGCGAAACTCGAGTTCGGTCCCGCCCTCGGTCGGGATGCGTTCCTTGAGTTCCTGGACCAAACGGGATTTCCCGATGCCGGGCTCGCCGCTCAGCAGCACGACCTGGCCGGAAGCGTTCTTGGCCTGACGCCAACTGTCGAGCAGCGCCGCCAGGGTCTCCTGGCGGCCGACCAGGGGCGACAGGCCGCGCCGGACCGCAGCCCGAAAGCGGTCCCGCTCGCCGCTCTCGCGCAGGACCTGATACACCGCCATCGGCTTGGACAGGCCGCGCAAGGGACGCTCGCCGAGCGCCCGCCACTCACACAATCCTTCAACCAGGCGGGCCGTCGCCCCGCTGATGACAACCGTATCGGGCCGGGCCAGATTTTGCAGGCGCGCCGCAACATTCGGGGTCTCGCCCAGCGCCAGCCGCTCAAACCGCCCGGCGCCGCCCATTTCCCCGACCACCACCTGACCGGTATGAATGCCGACCCGCACCCGCAACGGCCGGGCGGCCTGCCTGAGCAGGGGCGAATCCTGGACCGCCCTGACGATACGCAGGCCGGCCCGCACAGCCTGGATCGCGTCGTCCTCATGGGCGACCGGATGCCCGAAATAGACCAGCAGCCCGTCGCCCAGGTATTGGGCGATATAGCCGGCAAAGCCGGCCACGACCTCCGCACACAGCTCCTGGTAGCTGCGGATGACATCGCGCAGCTCTTCGGGGTCGAGCTGCTCGGCCAGGCGGGTGGACCCCACTACATCGCAGAACAGGACGGTCAGCTGACGCCGCTCAGCCGCCGGGCGAGCCATCCCGGACACAGGCGTCAGGCCGGTGCCGCACTGATCACAAAACCTGGCCGCCGAGCGATTGTGGGTTCCGCACTGGGGGCAGCGCATTGGTCCTCTTCCTTCGGACGATTACGACGGCCTGAGGGGCACCGAAGCCAAAAAGCGCGGCAGGGCGCAGGCCGTCAGCCCGAGCGGAACCGCCAGCAGAAGCGCCGCCCCAAAGACGTGGACCTGCTCGGTGACATAACCGCCCAGCCAGGGGCCAAGGACAATACCGATGCTGAAGGCCATGTTGTAGAAACCAAACGCCTTGCCGGCCTGGCCATGGCTCAGCCCATCGGCAATCAGCGGCATCGACGGGGCCAGGGCGGCCGACAGGGCGATGATCGCGCCCAGGGCCAGGACAAACAGCCCCGGCGACTCCAGGGTCAAAAACAGACTCGGAATCAAGACGGCGGACGCCAGCAGACCCAGGATCATCGGTTCCTGGCGTCCGCGGCGGTCCGACCAGGCGCCGATCAGGGGTTGGCAAATCAGGGCGGCGGCGCCCCAAGCCGTAAACAACACCCCGATCTCCTGGCGCGACCAGCCAATCTGGGCCAGCTGGAGCGGCAGCAGCATCTCAATCGCGCCCAGTGCCGCGCAGGTCACCAGAATGACCAGACAGGCACTGGTCAGACGGGACGACAAGAGCTGCCGCAGGGACGCCAGCGAGAGGGGCTGGTCGTGCTCGGCCGGGGAGCCGGTCGCCGTCATCCGGTCCGGAATGACAAAAAAGGCCAGCACGGCCAGGACACAGGGCAGGACGGCAAAATACATGAACGGCTCGCGGGCCTGGCCAAAACTGCCCAGCGCCGGCCCGCCAATCGCTCCCAGGCTGAAGGCGATGGGCACGATGCTCATTTCCAGCCCGCGCTGGTTTTTATCCGCCAGACGGGCGGCCAACGGCAGGGTCGCCGCCCAGGTTGCCGAGGCGGCCGCCCCCTGGGCCAGCCGACACAGCAGCAGGGGCCAGAAGCTCGACGCCATCGAGAACGCCACCGCAGTCAGGCCCAGTACCAGCATCCCGGCCGTCAGCCACAGACGCTCGCCAACCCGATCAACCACATAGCCAAAGGGCAGATACAGCAGCAGGGAGATCAGGCCATACGAGGCGTAAAAGATGCCGGCCCAGGTTTCGGTCAGCCCCAACTCCCGAGCCATAGACGGCAGCATGGGAATAATCAGGGTATAGCCGACCGAGTCGGCAAACATGATGGCGGCGGCAAGAGCCAACACAAACCAGCGTGACATGGAATCCGTTTCATGCGCCCGTCACGGGCGGGAACTCAGGCCGTGTGTTTCCCCGGCCTCGGGCAATGGCAGGACCGGGCGGGCGTCGCCGGCCATGATACGCCACCAGCGTGGCGGAAGAAATGGGGTCGGCCTTGCCAAGCGGCGGGCGGCGTGTCTATATCCAGACCCACAAGGAGGACCGTGCATGGCAGGATTACTGAGCGGAAAAGTCGCGCTGGTCACCGGTGGCAGCACCGGGATCGGCAGAGCCTCGGCGCTGACCTTTGCCCGCGAAGGGGCGCAGGTCGTGGTCGCTGACGTGGTTGAAGACAAGGCCGAGGAGACGGTGCGGCTCATCAAGGACGCGGGCGGCGAGGCCCGCTGCATCAAAACCGACGTGACCCGGGCGGCCGAAGTCGAGGCCATGGTCCGCTTCACCCTCGACGCCTATGGCCGGCTCGACTGCGCCCATAATAATGCCGGCATTGAGGGGGCGGTCAGCAACACGGCCGAGTACACCGAGGCGGACTGGGACCGCGTTATCGGGGTCAATCTGACCGGGGTGTGGTTGTGCATGAAGTATGAGATCCCGCCCATGCTTGAGCAGGGCAGCGGGGCCATCGTCAACACCGCCTCGGGCGCCGGCCTGATCGGCGCTCCGGGCATGCCGGCCTATGTGGCCAGCAAGCACGGCGTGGTCGGCCTGAGCAAAACCGCAGCCCTGGAATACGCCAAGGCCGGCATTCGGGTCAACGCCATGTGCCCGGGGGTCATTGAAACCCCGATGGTCGAGCGGCTGACGAGCGGCAATCCGGGCATGATGGAAGGCTTTGTCTCCATCCATCCGGTTGGCCGAGCCGGCCAGCCCCAGGAAATCGCCGAAGCCGTGGTGTGGCTGTGCTCGGACGCGGCCTCGTTTGTCACCGGCCACGCCATGTCGGTCGACGGTGGGATCACCGCCCAATAGGAGGAGGACATGCCAGGATTCGTCACCGACAAGGTTGCGCTGGTCACCGGCGGGGGGTCGGGCATCGGCCGGGCGACGGCCCTGACCTTTGCCCGCGAAGGGGCGCGGGTGGTGGTGTCCGATGTGGTGGCCGAGGCCGGCCGGGAGACCGTGCGGCTGATTGCCGAGGCCGGGGACGAGGCGCGCTTCGTGGCCGCCGACGTGTCCCGCGCGGCCGAGGTTGAGGCGCTCGTCGCCGGCTGTGTTGAGGCCTATGGCCGGCTCGACTGCGCCCATAATAACGCCGGCATTGAGGGGCCGGGCGCCCAGACGGTTGACTATGACGAGGCCGCCTGGGAGCGGGTCATTGCCATCAACCTGACCGGGGTGTGGCTGTGCATGAAGTACGAGATCCCCGCGATGCTGAAACACGGCGGCGGCGCCATTGTGAATACCTCGTCGGCCGCCGGCCTGTTGGGCTTTCGGGGCGGCTCGGCCTATGTCGCCAGCAAACACGGGGTGCTGGGCCTGACCAAAACCGCCGCCCTGGAATACGCCAAGGCCGGCCTGCGGGTCAATGCGGTGTGCCCCGGCGCCATCGATACTCCAATGATGGGCCGCATCACCGGCCATAAGCCGCAGCGGGCCGAGCGTATGGCGGCCAGCGAACCGGTCGGGCGTATGGGCAATCCCCAGGAAATCGCCGAGGCCGTGGTGTGGCTGTGCTCGGACGCGGCCTCGTTCGTAACCGGCCACGCCATGTCGGTCGATGGCGGGCTGGTCGTGCAGTAGCGCTGCCCTAATGGAGCGCAAACCATGACGGTCCCAACGATATTTGAGACATGCCAGCCTCGCGCGGACGTGCTCAAAGGAGCGATTACCGAATCCGACTTCGCCGCCGATCTGGCCCAAGTC
>WTHE01000188.1 GCA_011523315.1 Candidatus Binatota bacterium | reverse complement strand
CCCCACGGCTGAGGCGCGCACCACAGAGCTTCCGCTGGCGCGCCGGACGGCCGACTCACGGGCAAAAGCATCGGGTTTCTCAACAACCGGAAGGCCAACGCCGGTTTGCTGCTCGAAAAAGTCGAGGCCATCCTGCGTACCCGCCTGGGAGCCTTCTCGCGTGTCAGCGGCGAGAAAAACGCCTCGCTGCCGGCGCCGGACGAGGTGGTGACCCGGCTGGCCCAGTGCGACGCTGCGGTCGTCGCCATCGGTGATTGAGGCTCGTGCACGTCGTGGGGTCTCCACGACACCATCGAGTTGGAAAAACGCGGGGTGCCGACCGCAGTCATTTGCAGCGACGAATTTGCCCCCCTGGGTCGCGCCGAGTCGCAGACCCTGGGCATGGGCGGTATTCCGATTGCGGTGATTCCGCACCCGCTGGCCGGTAATACGCCTGACGAGGTCGAGCGCAAGGCCGGGGCGGTGGCCGACGAGGTGATGGCGATTCTGACCCGACCGGCGGACCAGTTGGTCGCGGACTATCGGGGCCGCTTCCTCAGGCCGATGGGCAAGCAACTGCGGCAACGCTCGGCGTAACACATGGATCTGCGTTCCGAGAAGATTTCTCTCGACGACTCGCTCGAAGCCGTCAACGACTGGTTCTACGACCAGGGCTGGACGGACGGCCTGCCGATTGTTCCGCCGACGGCCGAGCGCGTTGAGCGCCTGCTGGCCTGGAGCGACCGTGAGCCGCAGGTCGAACTCGGGCCGGTGCCGCCAAAATATGGCATCGCGACGGTCGAGAAAGTGGCCGTGAACGCGGTTCTGGCCGGCTGTGTGCCGGAATATTTCCCGGTCGTCCTGACCGCGCTCGACGCCCTGCTGGAGAGCCCCTTCAACCTCTACGCGGTCCAGAGCACGACCCATCCGTGTGCGCCCCTGGTCATTCTCAACGGCCCCATCGCCCACGAGCTGGGTGTCAACGGCGGCTATAACGCCTTTGGTCAGGGCTGGCGCCCCAACGCCACGATTGGCCGGGCGCTTCGGCTGGTGCTGCTGAATATCGGCGGCGGGGTGCCGGGCCTGCTGGATCGCTCGACCCAGGGCCAGCCGTCCAAATACTCGTACTGCATTGCCGAGAACGAGGCCGAAAACCCGTGGAGCCCGCTGCACCGCGAACGCGGTTTCGGAGCCGACACCAGCACCGTCACGGTATGCGGGGCCGAGGGACCGCACAATATCAACGACCACATCAGCACGGCGGCGCCGGGCATCCTGACGACCATCGCCAGCACCATGGCCGGCATGGGCTCGAACAACGCCTACGCCTTGGGCGAGCCGATTCTGGCCCTGGGACCGGAACACGCCCAGATCCTGGCCCGAGACGGTATCGGCAAAGACGAGATCAGAGACTATGTCTTCGAGCACGCCCGGGTGCCGCGCGAGCTGTGGGAAGCCGGCGGGATGTACGGCATGGGTTTTGTGCCGGACGATCTGTTTCCCGGCGAGGCTGCGCTGCCGCTCATCCGCCGGCCGGAACACCTGATGATCCTCGTTGTCGGTGGTCCGGGTCGCCACTCGTGCTGGATGCCGACTTTCGGCAGCATGACGCGCTCGGTGACCCGGCCGATTGCCCGCCGAGACGGTACGCCCGCCCGGTCGATTCAGGATTTCAGACACTAGCACCCCATCACCATGAAAGTCGGACTCGTTGGATTCGCCCGATGTGGAAAAACGACGATCTTCAATGCCCTGACCGGCATGAGTGCCGAGGTCGGCGGTTTTTAGACCAGACCCGAGGCGGCCATCGCCGTTATCAAAGTCCCCGACCCGCGGGTCGATGCGCTGGCCGAAATCGTCGAGCCGGAGCGCACGAAGTACGCCGAGGTCAGCTTTCTCGATTTCCCGCCCTCGGCGGAAAGAAAAGCTGCGCTCGATACCCGCTCACTGGCCCAGATGCGCGAGCTTGAAGCCCTGGTCCAGGTCGTGCGGGCCTTTGCCGACCCTCTGGCCAGCACGCCGGCCGACCCGCTGCGCGATTTGCGCGACTTTCACACCGAGCTACTCCTGGCCGATATGGGCGTGATTGAGAAACGCCTCGAACGCCTGCGTAAAGAGCAAGGCCGGGAGCGTGAGCAGGCGCTGCTAGAAAAGTGCTACCGCGTCCTGGAAGACGAGAAACCGCTGCGCGGGGAGACGTTTCTGCCCGAAGAGCAGCTCGTCCTGGCCGGCTTTGCCTTTCTCAGCCACAAGCCGTTGCTGGTGGTCTACAACGTCGAGGAGGACGAGGTGCAGCATCCTCTGCCGGACGAGGTGGCCGCCTATGCCGAAGACAACGATCTGCGCATCATTCCTGTGTGCGGTCAGGTTGAGATGGAGATCGCCCAGCTTGAGGAGGACGAACGCGCCCTGTTTCTGGATGATTTAGGGGTAGCCGAGTCGGCCCGCGACCGCTTTATCCGCTCGGCCTATGAGGCGCTCAACCTGCTGAGCTTTTTCACCGCCGGACCGAACGAAGCCCGGGCCTGGACTATCGGCCGGGGGACGACCGCCGTCAGGGCCGCAGGCAAGGTTCACTCCGATATGGAACGCGGCTTTATTCGGGCCGAGGTCATCGCCTACGGCGAGTATATTGCCCACCGGGGCGAGGCCGGCTGCCGCGAGGCCGGCAAGATGCGCCTGGAGGGCAAGGACTACGAGGTGCGCGACGGCGACGTGATCCACTTTCGGTTCAAGGTCTAGCCGGCTGCTGGGCGTACTCCTGCCGGTAGATTTCGACAAAGGCCAGAATCGTGCCGAGGACGACCGGTCCGAGGAACATCCCCAGAAACCCGTAGGCCTGCAACCCGCCCAGAATGCCGAAGAACAGAAACACAGTCGGCAGCTTGGCCCGTCCGCCGATGATGAAGGGCTTCAGAAAATTATCGACCATGCTGATGACAAAGGTGCCGTACAGCAGCAGGCCGATGGCCTGGCCCCACAGGCCGGAGATGGCCAGATAGCCCGCGCAGGGCAGCCACACGGCCGCAGCCCCGCCGATTGGCAGCATGGCAAAAAAGGCCGACAGACAGGCCAGGGAAAAGCTGAACGACAGACCTACGGCCCAGAATCCAATCCCGGCCAGCGCGCCCTGGGTCACGGCGGTGGCGACCATGCCTTGGACCACTGCGGACACGGTGTCGTACAGGCGGACGAAGATCGCCTCCTTATGGCCCGGCTCCATCGGCAGCAGGTCGCGGACGGTGTGATACCATCCCTCGCCGTCCCGGAACAGAAAAAACAGGCTGAAACTCATCACCACAAAGCCGAAGATGAAGCGGAACACGTTCTGGGCAACGTTCCTGAGCTGTTCCAGGATGTACTGACTCACGGTGTTGGCGCCCGTCAGGGCCAGACCCGGCAGGTCGATATCAAAAGCCTCGGCCTGGGGTCCCCATTCTTGCCACAGCTGGCCAGGAGCGGTGTCGCGCCAGCCCGCCAGCAGCTGTTGGAGTTCGCCCGAGACGACTGCGTGCCGAACCTGGCGGTAAAAGTCGGCCACCTCCCGGGCCAGGACGCCGGAGAAAAACACCACCGGGATCGCAACCATCAGGACGACAAACAGCGTCATGCCCAGCGCGGCCAGGGTGCGTCGGCCCCGACACATACCCAAGACCAGGCTGTACAGCGGATAAAAGGTCAGGACCAGAATGACGGTCCACACCAGCGGCACGAGGAAAGTCGCAAACAGGGCGTACAGCTGAAACAGAAGAAAAATGAAGGCGGCAAAGAAAAACGCGGCAAACAGCTGTTGGCGATTCACAGCAAAATTGTCGTTCACTTGCCGAGCGCTTGCAAGGGCAGGGGCGGCTCAGGGTTGCCGGCCAGGCGGTGGGGCGGGCCGGGCAAACAGCTCCTGCCAGGCTCCCCCGGCCAGGGCGGTGATGAAATCGCGGTCGCCGGCCAGGAAGTCGTAGTCGGGCAGCTGCTGGGGTTCGACCCAGAGCATGTCTTCAAAGACCCGGTTGGACACGACCCCGATGTATGACGGGACATGGAAGAAGCTCAGGGCGACGCACCGTCCGTCGGAATAGGTGTGCCGTTTGCGCAGCAGCAGCGTGCCGATTGTGGCTTCGACGCCGAGTTCTTCGCGCAGTTCGCGTCGCAGGCAGGCTGCGGCATCCTCGCCGGCCTCGGCCTTGCCGCCGGGAAATTCCCACTTGAGCCCGTGCCGGGTGCCGGCTTTGCGCTGGCAGATCAATATCCGCGACCCACAGGTCAACACGCCGACCGAGACGCGCACAGCCATGGCCTAGTTGAGTTGGGCCATGGTCCGAACCATGACCGCCCGCACCGCCCTGGCATCGTCGGCTTTGGGCGCCAGCTGCAAGTAACGCTGGAAGTCGCGCACCGCCAACTGCTGGTGACCCATGCGGTGGTGGATGGCGCCCCGGTCGCGGACCTCGACCGGATGGTCGGGCGCCACCAGCAGGATGCGCTCGACCACGCTCAGGGCTCGTTCAAAGTCCTCTTTCCGGGTGTAGATCTGTTTCAGATTGCGCAGCATGCGCAGCAGCATGTCTTTTTTGCCGACGGCGGCCAGGAGCTTGGGCAGCTGGCTGGCAAACGGGTTGTTCGGCCCGTACATGGACCGCAGCTTGTCTTCCATTTGCGCTTGGCTGACTCGGCTGCCGCCTTGGAAGGGGTCGAGAACGGTTTCGCCGTCCGGTCCCTCGTATTTGACGACGAAATGGCCGGGAAAGCCGACCCCCACCAGCGGCACGCCCAGGCGGTTGCCGACCTCGATGTAGACCAGCGAGAGCGTAATCGGAATGCCGAGCTTACGGTCGAGGACTTCGTTGAGAAAGCTGTTGCGCGGGTCGTGGTAATCGGTCTGGTTGCCGGACAGGCCCTCCTCCTCAAACAGGACCGTGTTCAGGGCCTGGATGATGTCGGCAAAGCTCGGGGCTTCGGGCAGGCGTGAGCGGACGCGCTCGGCCAGCGCGTCCAGACGACCGAGGTAGGCCGCCACATCAAGCTCGGGCTGTTCCTCTTGGGCAATCAGCAGGGCCGCTTCAGCCAGGTTCAGGTCGGCTTCCGAACCGGAGACGAGTTCGGCGAAACGTTCGCGGGCGCGTGAGGGCATGGACACCTCTCTTCTTATGGGCGATAGGTCTTTCTTCTGTATACTGCCTTGGGCGTGAAGTGTGCAAGAGAGGACACGGCTTGCCTTGGGTCTCGGGTCCAGATAGACGGAGACGCGAATACAGGAGGGCGCTATGGCACTGACACGGATTCCACGCTACGCGGCAATGGGCCTGAGTCTGATATCGTTTGACACCCTGCCACCAGGTGTGCAGGTCGAGGTGGTACCGCTCAAGGCCGCCGACCGGGGTGAATCAAAAGGCGTGTTGTACACCCGGGGCGGGGAAAAAACCGTGGTGTGTCTGATGCACCCGCGGGCCGATATGAGTCGCCACTATGCGATCCCGTATCTGCTTGAGGCGGGTTATGCCGCGTTCGGTCAAGAGGGGCGCTGGCCCAATAACGACATTGCCTGTCTGCACGAAATGCTGCTGCCGGATATTGCGGCCGGTATCAGCTATCTCAAGCACGAACAGGGCTTTGAGCGGGTGGTGTTCATCGGTAACAGCGGCGGGGGCTCGCTGTACACCTTCTACCAGGCCCAGGCCGTCACCCCGCCGCCCGGGCGGTTGACGCTCACGCCGGCCGGCGACTCCTACGATTTGAACCGTTTTGAACTGCCGCCGGGCGACGGCATGATTATTCTGGCCGCCCACCTGGGCGAGGGAAAATTCATGCAGACGGCTATCGACCCGTCGGTCACGGATGAAGACGACCCGCTGTCGTGCGATCCCGCACTCGACATGTACAACCCGGCCAACGGCTTTCGCGAGCCGCCCCAGCCGAGCGCCTACAGCCCGGAGTTTGTCCAGCGCTATCGCGCCGCTCAGACGGCCCGGGTGGCGCGGCTTGACGCCATTGCCAAACGCTTTGTTGAAGAACAGCGCTATTTTCGGGGACTGGTCGGCCAGGACGATTTTGACGGCCTGGCCCTGGACACCCGCGCTTTTGTCAGTCGCCGGGCGCTGGTCGGCCGTTATATGACCATCCATCGGACCGAGGCCAACCTGACCTACACCGACCCGTCCATCCATCCCTCGTCGCGCGACTATGGCTCGCTGTGGTCGCCCCGGCCGGATCTGTTCAACTACACCGAGGCCGGTTTTGCCAAATACCAGACCCCCCGGGCGTGGCTCAGCAACTGGTCGGGCCTGTCGGCCAACGCCTCGGTGCTGGACAATATCCGCAAGGTCAGTATCCCCACCCTGGTCATCAACCACAGCGGCGACCATGCCATCTATCCGGCCGATTCCGAAGCCATGTACCAGACCTCGGCCGCCAGCGATAAACAGCTGCATCACGTTGACGCCGATCATTTTGGTTATCCCCTGCCGTCCAAACCCAACCAGGGCGGGCGCGATGCGTCGCTCAAGCTCATTGCGGACTGGCTCACAGAACGCTTCCCCGGCCGCTGAGCGGCTGCTTGACATCCCCCGGCTGGACGGCTTAGAGTCGCATGGGCCTGATGCTCAGAACAAAATCCATTTAGGAGGTACACACTATGGGCGCGGCAGAGAACAAAAAACTGATGCAGGAGATGTTCGAGGAGCTGGGGAAAGGCAATGGCGATGCCTTTCTCGGCAATATGGCCGATGACGTGCAGTTTACGATTATCGGCTCAACCAAGTACTCCGGGACCTTCAACGGTAAAAAAGAGCTGGTTGAAAAGCTCTTGGGGCCTCTCAGCGCCCAACTCGAAGGCGGGATCACCATTACGCCGGAGAACTTTATTGCCGATGGTGACATCGTGGCCATGCAGGCCAAGGGTAAATCCACGACCAAAGAGGGGAAGTCGTACGATAATACCTACTGTCAGGTGTTCACATTCCAGGACGGTAAAGTCCAGCGGGTGACCGAGTATCTGGACACCGAGCTGGTGACCGAGGCGTTTGGCAAGTAGGTCTCCCGTCTCACGCGGTGGGAGAAGACGGGTTACTGTTGCGAGTCAGGCTGAGCCGGCAGTCGTTCAAGAACGGCCAGGCTCAGCCGTTCTCCACGGGCCGCCGTTTCCTCGATACGGGCTGCCGCTTCTTCGACACGGGCGAGGGCTTCGTTGGTCTTGCGCAGCTGAATATTTACGATGATTCCACCGCCGGTGAAGACGAACAGCAGGGCGAGAGTGTTGATCCAGATCAAGATGTCCATACTCTTTTCTCCCGGCTCCTCACTCGTCCAAGCCGCCTCTCAGCCTTCCCCGACTTAACGCAGGAAGAAGACGCAGTCAACGTAGCAGTGTCGTATCGAAGGGCACGAACTGATGGAACGCCCAGCTTGGCGGAAGAGAGGCATACGCCTATGGCGCCCGACCGCAAGACACTGATCGGCAAGGTCTTTGAGCCGGTCACATACACTATTCGTGAGGAAGATATCCGGGACTATCTGCCGGTTGCCGGCGAGGATGACCGGGCCTTCCACAGCGAGGCCGAGTCGCGGGCGGCCGGCTACGGCGGCTGGGTGATTCCGCCGTCTTTCGGGCCGTATGTGGCCGTCATCAGCATGCTGCGCTCGTTCGACTGGCAAAAAGATTTTTTCATGGACTACAAGAAAGACACCGCCATGTTTGGTGAGCAGGAGCTGGAGTACCAGCGGCCGCTGTACGTAGGTGAGACCCTGACCGTTCAGGGCCGGGTCTCTGACGTGTATGAGAAACAGGGTAAACGCGCCTTTGACGTGATCTGGGTGTCGTTTGCCGCTCGGGACGAATCCGGCGCCACGGCCTTCAGCGGCGCCCAGTCGTATCTCGTCTTCAAGTGAGGAAGCGGGCATGGACGGGCGGCCAAAGCTGTATTTTGAAGACGTGACCGAGGGCATGGACATCCCGAGCGTGACCTATGGGCCGATGGACCGCTACGCCTATATTCCGATCGCCTTCATTCTGCGCGACACCAACCCTCTCCACCTCGACCGGGTGTATGCCCAGGAGCGAGACTTGCCCGATGTGGTCCAGCAGGGACCGCTGAACGAGACCTTTTTGTACCGCTTTGTGACCGACTGGTTGCACAAGCCGTGGGATCTCCGGCGGACCAAGGTGCGCTTTGCCGGTAACGCCTTTCCCGACGATATGCTGACCTGCCGGGGCACCATCACGCGAACCTACCGGAGTGACACCGGCGAGCCTCGGGTCGATTGCCGGATCTGGCAGGAAAATCAAAACGGCGAGCGGATTCTGAGTGGTGAGGCGAGCTTTACCCTGCCGGAGAGGGACGAGAACGCTGGCCGGAGCTGACCCCACCGCCCTGACCGACGCCAAGCAACGGCTGCGTCGTCTGCTCCGTCAGCGCAGACGCGATCTCAGCCCCCAACAGGTAGCCGAAAAAAGCCGACGTATCTGCGCCCGGCTCCAGACCTTTGCGCCGTTTGAGGACGCCACAAGGCTCGTCCTGTATGCGGCGGACGACAACGAGGTTCAGACCGAAGCCGTGTGGGCCGCCGCCCAGTCCAAAGCCGTGTACTATCCGCGTATCAGCCCCGACCGGAGCCGTCTGGAGTTTGTTCGGCGTTATCCACACGACCGGCTCGTTGAGGGGCTGTTCGGGATTCCCGTCCCTCTGGGCAATGAGCGTTTGACGCCCGGTCAGGGCGGCCACAGCCTTGTCCTCACCCCCGGCCTGGGCTTTGACGCCGAGGGCTGTCGCCTGGGCCGCGGCAAAGGCTATTATGACCGGGCTTTTGGCCGGCTGCTGGCCGGCGCGCTGCGGGTTGGCGTGGCCTATGACTGTCAGGTCGTGGACCGCATTCCCGGCGGTCCGCACGACGAACGGGTCGATTGGATTGTCACCGAGAGCCGTCTGATCGACTGCCGGGCCAAGCGCGCGCCGCATGGCTGAGGCGGGAGGCTTCCCGCCCTTGTCTTGTGCGCGAGCGCCGGCTACGAATATCCACATGGCAGCCCCGCGTTTCCCCCGCCCGGAAGACGTGTTCTCCCGCCTGAGCAAGGAGCCGATTGCCGCCCTGTATCTGTTTCACGGTGATGAGGCCTACCTGATCGACCGGGCGGTCAATCAGGTTCGCAGCCGTCTGCCCCAGGCTGCGCTGGTCCAGACCTTCCATGCCGGACAAGACCCGGTCGAGGCGGTGCTGGACGCCTGGGGGGCGCCCTCTCTGTTTGCTCCCCAGACCCTGGTGATCCTGCGTAGCGCCGAGCAACTCAAAGACGAGGAGCGTGAGCGGCTGGGCAAGGAAGCCGAACTCCGGGACGCCGGCCAGCCCCTGGTGGTGTGCGCTCACGGCCGGGTAGAGTTGAACCGGAAATTTTTTTCGCGGTGCGCAAAAACGGGCTTCGCCGCCGAATTTCGGCGGCCCTTTGCCAATCAGGTCCCAGCCTGGGCGCAGCGCTTTGCCCGCGAACGCAAGCTGCGGCTGAGCGATGAGGCGGCGCAGCTGCTGTCCGAACTGATCGGTCCGGATCTCCTGGCCCTGTCCACCGAACTGGATAAGGTGGCGACCTTTGTCTTTCCCGACACCGATATTGACGCCCGAGCGGTGGAGCGCTGCACTGGTAACATTCACCAGCACGAGGCGTTTGAGCTGGCGGATGCTCTGGGCCTGCGTGACCAAAAAAAAGCCCTGGGACTGCTCCGCCAGGTCTTGAGCGACGAGCGGCGAGCCCTGCCGGTTCTGCACGCCCTGGTGGGCCATTTTCGTCGCCTGTGGCAGCTGCGCGACGCCCAGGCTCAGGGACTGCCAGAGGCTCACATGGGGCGGGCGCTCGGCCTGCGCGGGCAGCGCCTGCGCCGGCTGCTGAACCAGAGCCGCCTCTACTCTGTTCCTGACCTGCGCCGGGTTCTGCACCGGGCGGCCGCGCTTGACCGGCGGCTCAAGTCGGCTCGGACTCCAGCCGGGGTTCTGTTTGACGCCCTTGTTCTAGACATCTGCGCGCGGCCACGGTGAAAGCGAAGCCTCCCCAGCACGGTCAGAAAAAAACGTCCCCCGGCTCCGGGCCGACGGCGGACGCTCAGCTCCACTTTGCCTTTTTTACGCCGTCTGAAACCGCCTTGGACCCCGGTTCGACGGAGCAGCCGGAGTCAGAGTTGGAACATCTCATGGGGGCGGCGCGCAACGCTCTGCTCGAAGCCTCACCCCAGGACCTGAATGCGGTCCTGCCCCTGCTGCTCGAGTTTTGTGAGGCGAGCCTGACTCGGGCGCTCGACGTTGCCCGCAGGCGGACGGGCTTGAGCTTCTCGGATGAGGAGTACCGCAGTCTGCGCGGTATCGGCCAGGCCCACTGGCTGCTGGTTGAGCGTCAGCAGGGCCGGGACTGAGTCCTCAGCGGGCCTCGGCCAGCAGCCGGGCAATCGTTTGTTGCAGCGGCACGTCGCGGGTGAGTGCCTGGAGGCTCAGCACCACCGCATCCGTTGCATGGTGAAGGACCGCCTCACTGTCTGGACACTCGATGGCCTCTGCAAGCCGGATGGCGCCCAGCTTGAGCAAGGCCCCGGACTCGGCGACCTCCTGGCCGTTGAGTTCAAACAGCCCATACTGCACTGCCCGGGTATTGTACAGGTGGACGAGGTCGGCCTGGGTTTCGGCTCGTTCGGCCGCGTCTTGCTCGGCACAGGCGAGTTGAATGAAGGCCGGAATGGCCACTCCGACCACGGCCGAGATAAACGTCGTGCGTATGGTCTGGACGTGTTCGGTCGGCAGCGCTTTGTGAAAGATGGTCGCCGCCACCCGGTCGCTGACGTGTAGCAGCAGCAGCAGCAGTTCGGCCGTGGCGGTGTGTTCCCTGGCCTGCTGGCTGAACGGGTCCTTCAGCAATTCTTGGCTCACCGCGTCGTGACCCCTCAGCCGCTGCCAGGTCTCGGTTGCCAGATCGAAAATCCGGCGGCCAAGATCGGTCACGGCTTGGGTAATCGGCGTGTTTCCCGCCCTGGAATCTGTCATGTCCCCCCTCGCCGGGCATTTCGGGCAAAAGAAAACCCGACAGTGCTACAATCCCGGATGGGATTGTCCCGCGGGTGATGAGATGCGGGCTGTCGGGATTCCGGTAGTGCCTGGGTCCTCCCAAGCGACTACCCCACATCAGTATTGGGTCGTCGGCCTAGGAGGCCACCACCTCACAGATCACCGTAGTACTACACATCTTTGGACCACCTCCTTTCTTGGCGCACCCGCTGCGGGGCCAGAAACCGCTGTACCAGGAACCGATCGCCAATACCGGCCCGAGGCTCGGTCCACCTCGTCCTGCCGCACTGCAAGAGACGAAGCGTCAAGGCCTGTGTCTACCTGACCGAATAGCTATTGCTCGCCACTATACGCGGAAACCCCCGTCAGGTCTAGGGCGACCCGGCCGGGCGGCAGGCGGCTCGCCCTTGCGCAAAACCGGTCTGCGTTATATCCTCAGCCCCGATTTATGCCATACTTTCATGCTCTTACGCTTTTCGAAGGTCGTGGGTCGTCCTTGGAAGAAACGGACCAGGCCGCAGCTGCCCTTCTGATGTCTGTCTCCCACAGACGGCTCCGTTATTGTGAACATGAGACGGTTCCCGGTACGGCCGGACTGGCCGACGGCCCGGCCTATTTTACCGTCTTTGCCGACTTTGATGTCGAAGCCCACACCGAGGAAAATGCGGCCGAGCTGGTCGACGAGGTGCTCGACGCCGTATCGACCGACGACCTCCAGTATTTTTCCCACGGTCTTGTGGCGGGCGAGCAACGGGTGCAGCGCTCGCAACGAGTGGCTGAAGACGATGAGCAGGAGGCCGACGACGCGCCCCGGGCGCGGCGGAGCGGCCGCCGGCGCGGGACCCGCGGGCGGAGCAGTGAGTCACGGGCCGAGCCCCCGGCAGCCAGCCCCACAGAGCCCCCAGACGTTCCTGCCAACGGCGACCTTGACCAGGACCGTCCGCCGCTGGCCACCCCGGCCGACGACATTGGGCTGGAAGAAATCCCGGTCGATGCTCCGCCGGAAGAGATTCCGGTCGAACCCGAGGTCATGTTGACCCCTCCGTCTCGCAGCTCGGCTTCCATGCAGGTCAAGACAAGCGTGACCCTGCGGGCGTCCGAGTTGGAATTGCCGGCCAACGGTGATGCGGCACCAAGCTCCGACGAGCTGATCGCCCTGGCCACGACCGAGGCGCGCCGTCGCCATCCGGACTTGCCCGACGATACCGCTCCGGAATCGGACGTTGCCTCACTACCCTGGGGCGAGACAGTGCTGACCCTGACCTGGAGCTACGACGTTCCGGTTCCCTCGGCCCACAACGGCGACTGACCACCCCCCTCCTCTGCGGTCGGCGCGCAGGCCGACCGTCTGTTCTTCCCCAGCCCAAGAACGGTCCGGTCAGAACGGTCCGGGCTGTTGTCCCGTGCTGGAACGGCCGCGAGTGATTCCTGGCCCGTCCTCGCACGTCTTGGCCCGTCTCGGTCCTCGCTTTTTCCGAGGATGAGTGCTAGACCACGGGCGGAGGACTGGAGGCCTGGTATGGACAACGGAACGCCACTGCCGCGTATGCTGGAAGATGTCAGCGTGCTCGACTTCACCCAGTACCTGGCCGGTCCGACGGTGACCCGACTGATGGCCGAAATGGGCGCCCGTATCATCAAGGTCGAACAGGCGCCGACGGGCGACCCGTCGCGTGCCCTGCCGTTCATCAAAGATGGCCGCAGCGGCTATTTTGTCCAGCAGAATCGGGGCAAACGCAGCCTGTGTCTTGACTTTGCCAAGCCCCAAGCCCTGGATCTGTTGCGCTCCCTTATCCCCACCGTCGATGTCGTGGTGGAGAACTACGGGCCCGGCGTGCTTGAGAAGCGGGGCTTGGACTACGCGGCCCTCAAGAAAATCCATCCCAAAATCATCATGGCCTCGATCTCGGCCTTTGGCCGCCACAGTCCGCTGGCGCACCGGGTCGGCTACGATCTGATCGCCCAGGCATTCTCCGGCATTATGCACATGACCGGCGAGCCGAGCGGACCGCCGCAGTTTGTCGGGCTCGGGATGGCCGATGTCAGTAGTGGGGTGCATGCCTTTGCCGCCCTCGGCTATGCCCTGTACTACCGGGACAAGACCGGGGTCGGGCAACACATCGATCTGGCCATGATCGACGCCCTGTACCATATGCATGAGGTCAATCTTCAGGTGCATAGCCTGAGCGATGGTGCCTATGTGCCGGAACGCACCGGCGCCCATCATCCGCTGGTGTGTCCGGTCGGGACCTTCAAGGCACCCCAGGGCTGGATCGTCATTCTGGTCCTCGACCGCCAGTGGGAGAATCTGTGCAAGGCCATGGGCCAGCCCGAGCTGATCAACGATCCGCGCTTTGCCACCGGGCCCGACCGGGCGACCAACCAGAAAGAGCTGATCGCCATGATCGAAGCCTGGCTGCGGAGCTTTGCCGACGATGCGGCAGCCCTGCACGTGCTGGAAGAATACCGGGTGCCGTCCGCGCCGGTGATGTCGATTGTCGATACCGTCCGGCACGAGTATTTCACAGCCCGCGACATGGTCCGAACCGTACCCGACCCCATCCTGGGAGAACTCACCATTCCCGGCTTTCCGCTGAAATATTCGGAGTTCCCGGACCTGCCTGAACTGCACGCCCCGCTGCTCGGTCAGCACAACGCGGCCGTGTTGCACGACCAGCTTGGCTATTCCCCGAGTCAGATCGCCGACCTGGAAGACGCCGGGGTGCTGCATGCGGGGGACACCTAGTCCGTGAAGAAAGGAGACCGATCCAATGGCAACGATTCCGACCGAGGCGGTCGAGATTTTTGGTTCCGGCGTGTTACGCGCCGAAGGCGTGGTGGTGGATAAAGAGGGCAACGTCTGGGGCGGCGGTCGCCGCGGGCAGGTGTATAAAGTCAGCCCCGACGGGGTGGTCGAGCAAGTGGCCCAGCTGCCCGACCGGGCCATCCCGAACGGGGTGACGCTCGACCGTGCGGGGAATTTCGTGTACTGCGACCTGCGCCATAAGGCGGTCATGCGGCTGTCGCCCCAAGACGGCACGGTCTCCATGATTGCCGACCACGCCGGGGACTTCCCGATCTCCATCCCCAACTTCGCCAGCTATGACGCCGAGGGCAATCTGTACGTCTCAAATTCCAGCTCGCAGGAGGGCAGCAAAGTCTTTGGCGAATTCTCCAACCCCCAGCCCAACGGGGCGGTGGTGCGGATTCGACCCGACGGCCGGGGCGAGGTCGTTGCCAGCGGTATTTATTTTGCCAACGGCACGGCCATCGATCCCAACGAGGACGCGGTCTACGTCCTGGAGAGTTCGCGCAACGACTGTGTCCGCATCCAGATCAACAAGGACGGCACGTTTGGCAAGCCCGAGATCTACGCCAGCGGTTTTCCGGCGCTGCCCGACGGTATGGCCTTTGACGTGAACCGCAATCTGTATATCACCCTGCCGGGCGTGCCGACCGCAGATAAGCTCGAGCCCCGCAACACAGTCATCAAGGTCGATACCAACGGCAAGTGGACCGAGTTGATCGACGACCCGGACGGCACCAAGCTGAACTTTCCGACAAACTGTGCGTTTGGTGGACCCGACATGCAGACCTTGTATCTGGCCAATCTCGAAGGCGAACACATGAACAAGGTTCACACGCCGTTCCGCGGCCATCCCCTGTATCACCAGCGCTAGAAGAGGCGTCTCATGCACACCAGCGACTCGCGTATCCTGACCACCCACGTCGGCAGCCTGCCGCGCAGCGCGGCCCTGGCCGATCTCCTGATCGACCAGGAGCAGGGCAAGGCTATTGATGCGGCCGAACTCGAACGTCAGGCCGAGCTGGCCGTCCGCCATGTGATTCACCAGCAGGCCGAGTCCGGGGTGGATATCGCCAACGACGGTGAGCAGCCCCGCATCGGTTTTCAGACCTATGTACCGCAGCGCATGAGCGGCTTTGGCGGCGAGAGCAAGCGGCCGACCCCCCAGGACATGAAAGAATTCCCCGACTTCGTCGCCCTGATGCAAAAACGCAATGTGATGCGGGCCAAGGTGTTCAACGCGCCACAGGCGATTGCCGAGGTCGAGTACCACGACCTGAGCGCGGTCCGCGACGAATGCGCGCTGTTCCGGCGCTGTCTGGACGACCAGCCCCGGCCGTTCACCGAGTGTTTCATGACTGCGGCCTCTCCCGGCATTGTGGCTACGACCATGCTCAACGCCTACTACGACTCCCACGAGCAGTACGTCTTTGCCGTCGCCCGACAGCTCAAGAAGGAGTACGAGTATATTCACGCCCAGGGCCTGGTGTTGCAGATTGACGCGCCCGACCTGGCCATGGAGCGCAGCTTTCTGTTCCAGGATGTGTCGCTGCCGGAATTCCAGCGCATGGTCGAGACGCATATTGCGGCGCTGAATCTGGCGGTCGAGAATATCCCGGCCGAGCGGGTTCGCCTGCACGTGTGCTGGGGCAATTATGACGGTCCCCACAATCATGACGTGCCGCTTGAGGACATCCTGCCCATCATCTGCCAGGCCAGAGTTGGTGCGCTGGCCCTGGAACTGGCCAACCCGCGCCACCAGCACGAACACAAGGTCCTCAAAAACCATCCTCTGCCGGACTCCATGCTGCTGATTCCAGGGGTGATCGATTCCACGACCAACTACGTCGAGCATCCCGAGGTCGTCGCCGACCGTATCTGCCAGGCCGTCGAAGCGGTCGGCGAACGCAGCCGGGTGATTGCCGGCACCGACTGTGGGTTCGGCACATTTGCCGGCTGGGAGATGGTGCCCGACAGTGTGGTGTGGGCAAAGATGAAAGCGTGCAGCCAGGGGGCGCGGATTGCGACCCGGCGCTTGTGGGGAAGGGCAGAGTGAATGATGAATGATGAATGATGAACGATGAATGATGAACGCGGAAGAAGCCGCCTGTGGCGCCGCGCCACAGGCGGTTCGGTGTCAGGCGCCGGTCACATTGGCCGTCCAGCCCCTGTCTTTATCGACCGTGGTGGCCGAGATCTTCTTTGAGGCGTAAAAGCCGACCAGCCCCAGGGCGTCTTTGATCTGCAGGCGACCGATCGGACCCGAGGTATAGGTCACATTCAGGATATTGCGGGCGGGGTCGATGATAAACGCCGCCGGCTGGATGATGTTGCGCTTCTCTTCGTACCAGCAGGTCAGGGTCGCGGCCGTGGCCGGACCGTCTACGCCGTAGATGACGGGGAACGTCAGCCCCGACTTGTCAACCGTCTGTTGGGCCTTGTCGAGCGGGTCGGTTGAGATGGCGTAGACCGAAATCCCGGTCGCTCGGGCCTGTTCGAGATGCGCCTGGTAATCAGCCAACTGCTGATCGCAGAACGGTCACCAGTGAGCCCGGTAGGTCAGGACGATGGCGTACGGGGTCGAGATGTCGGCCGGCAGATTGATCGTTTCCCCGCCGACGCTTGAGCCGCTGATGGCCGGAAAAGGATCTCCGGGGTGGAGGCGTTCCATGGCTGTACTCCTTTCTGGGACGCGCGCCGCGTCGGGCTGGACGGGGCGCGGTGGGCCACCTATAGCCATGACCCGCCGCCGGGTCAAGGCAAAACGCGCCGGTCTTCTGTAACCCGACGGCCGTGTGCTACACTCCGGGCCATGGCTAGTCCGTCGCCCCCGTCTCCCGATCCGAGCCTGCTGGCCTCGTTCCTGAAGCTGCTGCGCTCAGCCTCCTCGCTCGTGTTCACGGCCGTGCGCAAGGCGCCGGTCCTGGTCGTCGCCGTGCTGGTCCTGGCGGTTCTCTACTACCGGAATCCGCAACAGTTCCAGGA